>UQVI01000001.1 GCA_900544515.1 uncultured Oscillospiraceae bacterium
ATACGAGATTCGCCTTAGTCTCGTGGGCTCGGAGATGTGTATAAGAGACAGCAAGCAAATCATCATAATTATTATTAGAAGCCATTTTCATACCTCCGTAAATTATTTAAATTATTATAATACAAAATATAAAATAAATAAAGGGGTAAATTGTAAACATTTGTAATCAAATATTAATTTTATTATAAAATAGTTCAATTAATATATCTTGCTCTTCTTTTATTGATTTCAATAAGCTTTTTGGTAACAGCTATATTATCATAATTCTGCTTTGCTCGTACAAAAATCCAGAATTTTTTATTACACTGCACACACTTTCCTGCAGAACGAAAGGCCTTATTGACATAATCATAATCTTTAAGCACATCAATATTACCTTTACAGTCGGGACATACAAAGGTAATATCCGAAATATTGAATTCCTTATCTGAAGGTGAAAGATAGTGCGGCTTATACACAAGACGTTCAAAATAAGTTTTATCACATTCAGCAATATAATCAGAAAATTTTTCCTTATCAAACACTTTTTTAAAGCAATAGGCCTCTGCAAAGCAATCCTCAAGCGCCCGGTGAAGATTCTGATTTGATAAATCAATTTCAAAAAGCTCTGCACAATGGCTTAAACTAATCTGATTTCCGTTATGATTTTCAATAAACTGCATACAGTATTCCTGCACATCGGCATACTTCTCTATGAAATCAATATGAGTCGTTCCTTTAAACTTAACAAAATTATCAACAAGAGTATATAAATCACTTTTTGACCAACTCAGAAAAATATTATTTTTCCCCCTGCCCCAGCGAGCAAAATCTGAAAATGCATCATCAAAATCAATGCCATACGCATTTATCTCTTCCATTGAGATATTGGTCAGATTTTTAAAACGTCCTCCCAGTTTCTTGCTGAGACGCGGTTTAATAAGCTGCTTAAAGGTATCAACGATTTCAAGCCGGCCGTCAAGCTTGACCGCACCGATTTCAATAATCTCGTTCATACCTTTTTTTGTTTTATAATTATAAGCATTGTTCCATTCTAAATCAAAAATAATATAATTCATAAAATCTATTCCAAAAAAATTAACCTTGCATAAAGCAAGGTTAATCCATAAAATTTTATCCTATATACAGAAAAATAAGGAATGCTGCAAGTACTATAGCAAAAAATCCAACAATCAACCATTTTGTGATTTTTTCAAGCTTAGCTTCAACTGTCCTGCCCTTTGATTTGCCGAGAAAAGTCTCAGCTCCGCCTGCAATCGCACCGGAAAGGTTCTGTGAACGGCCTTCCTGCATAAGAACTACAATAGTTATAATGATAGATGCTACAATAAGTACAGCACCAAATACATAATGATACCAGGACATTTTTATTCCTCCGATTTCGATAAATTACTTAGAGAATTATATCATATGAAATATAATAATGCAAGTGTTTTTTTAATTAATTAAAAAGTCATTTGCTCAGCAACATCATTTTCACTGGGAAGAGCTCCGGCAGCAGGCAGATTTTTAGCTCTGAAACGCCATTCCTTTTCAAATTCTCCCTGCTTATAAAGGTGAAGTGATGTTACCTTATGCGTCTTTTTAAGCTTCATTGCAGCAATGCCCTGCGTGTCCTTCGTTGTTTTCGGAAGAATACCTGCAGTATTGACAAGAAGCATTCTTCCGCTTGAAGAGCAAAGAACAATATCTGTATCCTCTTTGATATAAATAGCCTGAGCCAGCGGTGCTTTAGCAGAATAAGCATTAATCAGCTTTTTTCTGTTCGTCTTTGTTGCATAGGCTGAAAGATCTACCTTAGCAAGCTTTCCGTTTTCAAAAACAAAAATCATATAGCCGGTATATTCACTGAGCACAGCCATATAAATTACCTGCTCGTTTTCTGCCATTTCAAGCTTTGACGCAACATATTCACCAAGAACAGAGGCTTTTGTATCAGCGAAATCATCAACCTTTGATTTGTAAACCTGCTGGTTATTCGTAAAGAACAGCAACTCATCTTTGTTTGAGCACTCAATTTCAGGTAGCATTTTATCGCCCTCCTTGAGTTTCTGTTCACCGCTCATACGAAGATTGGCGGTTTTTATCTTTTTAAGATAACCGTGCTCAGACAGGAAGAGCGTTACGGGATAATCAGGAATTTCAACAGTTTCAACAAATTCCTCATCGGTTACCTCATAGAGTACCTCGCTCTTTCTTCCGCTGTCATACTTCTTGGCAACAGCATCAAGCTCATTGATGATGATTTTCTTCATCTTGTTCTTGCTTGCCAGTGTTGATTCAAGCTCGGCAATATCGGACTCAAGCTGTTCTATATCCTTAATACGCTTAAGAATATACTCACGGTTCAGGTGACGCAGCTTGATTTCTGCTACATACTCCGCCTGTGTTTCGTCAATACCAAAGCCAATCATAAGATTCGGAACAACCTCAGATTCGCTTTCCGTTTCTCTGACGATTTTGATTGCCTTATCAATATCAAGCAGAATCTTTGAAAGACCTTTTAAAAGATGCAGCTGTTTTCTCTTCTTCTCAAGATTGAAAGTAATCCTTCTTCTGATACATTCAAGACGGAAATCAATCCATTCAAGAAGAATACTTCTTACGCCAAGCACCATAGGTCTGCCTTTAATAAGCACATTAAAATTACAGCTGAAGGAATCCTGAAGCGGTGTCATCTTATAAAGCTTTGTCATAAAGGTATCCGGATTCATACCACGCTTAAGGTCAATTGTAATTCTCAAACCTGACAAATCCGTCTCATCACGGACATCGCTGATTTCCTTAATCTTATTGGTTTTAACGAGCTCAATGATTTTATCAATAATGGCCTCAGATGTTGTGGTTGGTGGAATCTGAGTGATATCAATACAGTTATATTTCTTATCATAACTGTATTTTGCACGGACTTTTACTGAGCCGCGACCTGTTGCATAAATTTTTTCAAGCTCGTCCTTATCATATAAAATATAACCGCCGCCCACAAAATCAGGAGCAATCAGCGTATCTGATACAACGTGGTCAGGATTTTTCATCAAGGCAATTGTTGTGTCACAAATTTCCTTAAGATTAAATGACGCAATAGATGATGCCATACCGGCAGCAATACCTGTTGTTACATTACACAGTATGGACGGAAATGTAACCGGCAGGAGTGTCGGCTCCGTCATAGTGTTATCATAGTTAGGAACAAAATCAACGGTATCAAGCTTTATATCATCAAAAAGCTCATGACATATTGGAGCCAGCTTAGCCTCAGTATATCGAGAAGCCGCATACATCATATTTTTACTGTACGCCTTACCAAAGTTACCCTTTGATTCAACAAAAGGATACAGCAAAGATTCGTTACCGCGTGACAATCTTACCATCGTTTCATATATAGCTGCATCACCATGCGGATTGAGCTGCATCGTACGTCCGACAATGTTAGCACTCTTGATTGTACCGCCCTGCAGAAGACCCATTGTATACATAGTATAAAGCAGCTTTCTGTGTGACGGCTTGAGTCCGTCAATTTCAGGAATCGCACGTGACAGAATAACACTCATTGCGTATGGCATAAAGTTGTCCGTAAGCGTGGTTGTAATGATTTCATCTTTTACAAGACCTGCACCCTTAATATGGACATTATCTGCCAGAGGATTATTCTGCTTAATGTCTTCACTTTTCTTTCTTTTCGCCAAAACAATCCCCTCCTTAGCTTACATCAGCTGCGTCCAAATACAGATGTCCGTAGTCTGAAATATATTCTTTTCGTCCATCCAAATTATCACCCAGAAGCAAATCAAATATCTGTGATGTTTTTTCAGCATCATCAGGTGTAACTTTAATCAGACGGCGTGTTGCAGGGTTCATTGTTGTAAGAGCCATCATTTCAGCCTCATTCTCGCCAAGACCCTTTGAACGCTGTACACTGTATTTTTTATCACCGATTTCAGCTTTGATTTCATCCATTTCCATTTCATTATAAGCGAAATAAGTCTGCTCACCGCAGGTCACCTCATAGAGCGGTGACTCAGCAATATACACCTTGCCTGCCTCAATCAGCTTAGGCATAAGGCGGTAAATCATTGTTAAAATAAGTGTTCTGATATGGAAGCCGTCCACATCGGCATCAGTACAGATCAGTACCTTTGACCAGCGAAGATTGTCCATATCAAACATAGAAAGGTCTTTTGCTGCCTTGCTCTTAACCTCCACACCGCAGCCAAGCACCTTTATCAAATCCGTGATAATATCACTCTTGAATATTTTATCGTAGTCCGATTTGAGGCAGTTCAGTATTTTACCGCGTACTGGGATAATCGCTTGGAAATTGGCATCCCTCGCCTGCTTACAGGCACCGAGAGCCGAATCACCCTCTACTATAAATACCTCACGTTCATTAACATCCTTTGAACGGCAGTCAACAAATTTCTGAATACGGTTTGTCATATCCATTTTTGACTGCAGAGAAGTTTTTAATGTCTTACGTGTATTCTCAGCCTTGACTCTTGCGCGCATATTGATAAGCACCTGATTGGCGATTTTATCAGCGTCCATTTTATTTTCAATAAAATAAACCTCAAGCTGTTTACGGAAGAAATCAGTCATTGCTTCCTGAATAAATTTATTGGTAATAGCCTTCTTTGTCTGATTTTCATAAGATGTCTGTGTAGAAAAGGAGGACACTACAAAAATGATACAATCCTCAACATCCTGAATGTTAATCTGACCGTCCGACTTTGTATACTTATTATTAGCCTTGAGATAAGCATTAATCTGATTTACAAATGCACTTTTAAATGCTTTTTCAGGTGCACCGCCGTGCTCAAGAAAGCTTGAATTGTGAAAATACTCCTTAAGCTGCGTTTTCAGTGAAAAGCAGAGCGCTGCCTTGATTTTCAGCTTATAATCAGGCAAGTCCTCACGGTCACGGCCCTTCCTTTCACACTCCCAGTACTGAGGTGTGGTAAAAGCAGTATCTCCTGCAAGCTCTTTTACATAGTCCATAATACCGTCGTTATAACAGTATTCAAAGGTTTCAAACTTTGAAGCAGACTGCTGATCCTTAAGGACAAACTTTATACCGTCGTTGACGATAGCCTGTTTTCTGATTGTGTCCTTAAAATAATCAATCGGTACATTAATATCTGTAAATACATCAAGGTCAGGCTTCCACTTAATGCGTGTGCCTGTATCCTTTTTATCGTATTTCTCTTTTTTAAGACCGCCTACATTTTCTCCCTTTTCAAAATGGAGCGTATATTTGTAACCGCCTGTATGAACCTCTGCATCCATATATTCAGATGCATACTGCGTAGCACACAGACCAAGACCGTTAAGACCAAGTGAAAACTCATAGTTTTCTCCATCTGTATCATACTTGCCGCCCGCATACATTTCACAGAACAGAAGCTCCCAGTTAAACTTTTCTTCATTTTTATTGTAATCAACAGGTATTCCTCTTCCGAAGTCCTGCACCTCAATTGAGCCGTCAAGAAAACGGGTGATAACAATTCTGTTACCATAGCCCTCTCTTGCCTCATCAATTGAGTTTGACATAATCTCAAATATAGCGTGCTGGCAACCGTCAAGTCCGTCAGAGCCAAAAATAACCGCAGGTCTTTTACGAACTCGATCCGCACCTTTTAAAGATTTAATACTTTCGTTTCCGTATTCTTTCTTCTTAGCCAAAATTTCCCCTCCGATACAGAAGTTCATATTCCGTGATATAATACAATATATTGTGCAAAAAGTCAAGATTACTTTAATAAATATACAGCAGTAGTGTCTTATCATCTTATATCGACAAAAAACCGCAGTTATTACAAACTGCGGTTTTAAATTGTATTATTGATTATATTTCCAGTTCACCGTATCACTTATATTGTCAGCAACAGCAGTTATTGTATTATCGCCATTTTTAAGATGCACTGATGAAAAAACAAAAATATGACTTTGTTTATTATCTTTATCTTTTATCGCTGCAATTTTTTTACCATTAAGACTGAGCGTTACTTCCTGAGCATTTGAATACACCTTAACATCTATAGTACGCTCTTCCCTTTCTGAAAATCTAGAAGAGGTTATATGAACAACAGGCACACTGCTCCAGTATGATTTATATAGATAGAACGCATCCTTCTTAATTTTTCTATCATATGTAACAAGACCTTTATTATTCATTCCGGGCATTGCACCCTCATTGCGTGAATCAATTGCAAAGTCAAACATATTCCATACGAACGTTCCCCATATTTTATTGGAACGCTTTTTCATAAAATACTTAAGTGCATTTTCGTGTACAATAGACTGCCATTCCTCACTGTGAAAATCGCATACGGTGTCTTTCGGCTGAGAAGGTTTTTCACTGTGATGAAGAACATTTGAGCCTGCACCATACTCCGATACTGCAACTCCCTTTAATCGGTTAGCCCTCATATGATAGTTTGCCTGAAATGGGAAATGCGTTTCCTTTCCGCCATACCAACCTGGATATATATTACATCCTCTTATATCCGCTTTCCATTTATATGATTTTGTATGATTTGTAGCTAAAGCAGAATAACGCTGATTATCAAGAGAATGAACAAGCTTATCAAGTTCCTCCATCATATACTGTGCCGTTTTGCCGTATTCAGCCATTACCTCATTGGACATACTCCAGCAGAATATGGATGGTCTGTGACCCTGTTGTTTTATGAGTTCGGTCATTTGCAGTTTAGCATTATTCAAAAAGCTTTCCTCAACGGCTTTATTCTTAACCTTGTCAGTCGGCAAGCCTGATATACCGAGACCGCCGATTCTGTCTACAAAAGGAATTTCTGCCCAGACGAGAAGACCGTATCTGTCACACAAATCATAAAAATGAGGATGATGCGGATAATGAGCAAGTCTTATCGCATTTGCTCCGATTTCATAAATCATTGCAAAATCCTCATCATGCTCCTTAGCTGTAATTGCCCAGCCCATATCCTTTCTGTCCTGATGTCGGTTGACGCCTCTCAGCGGGTAGGAAGCACCATTTAAAAAGAAGCCTTTTCGGCTGTCTATGGAAAAACAGCGAATACCGACATATTTTTCAATCGTCTCAATTTCAGTATCACCATTGTAAAGCGTAAAAACTACTTTATATAGAAAAGGATCCTTTCTGCCGTTCCAAAGATGCGGATGATGAATCGTTAAAGCTGAATCAAATCTGCCGTTAACAATATTGCCTTTTGTTTTGTCAATCACCTTTTTATCATAAGACATTTCATAATCTGTATTAAAATCCGTTACAGAAATATCATCACATTTTTCAAATGTATCAGGCACGGTAACTTCTGCAGTAACACTGCAGTTATCCGTAATACCATTAATCCGTGCTCCGACATTAAGAACTGCATTATCTATGATTTCAGGCGAGTTATGATAGGTAACATTCACTCCGTCAGACCCATAATCATCAAGAGCAAAATGCGTCTTGTTACAGACAATCAGATTCACATCCCTGTATATTCCGCCGAAAAATGTAAAATCGGCTGTCAGCGGAATCACATCTGCGAATGGAGAATTATCCGCACAAACCAATATCTGATTATTGCCGTTTACAAGAGCATCCGTCACATTAAATCTAAACAGAGTATATCCACCGCGATGCTGACCGATATGTATACCGTTAACGTATAAATCTGCAACAGAATTCACGCCTACAAATTCAAGCCAGTATTCTTTGCTGCTATCCTTTTCAACATCCAGTAAATATTTGTACCAGCCTTTGCCGCGAAGGTAATCGCCTCCGCCGTCCTGACCGTCTAAGTTATTCCAGGTATGGGGTACGGATATATCCTTCCAGTCCGTATTTGCATTTATTTCACTTATATCAGATAATCCATATATAAACTGCCAATGATCTGAAAGTATTCTTTTTTCTCTCATAATGATTCTGCCTTTCCAAAATATACTTTTCTCAATAGCATTGTAACAAAGACACAAAAATTTTTCAACAAATAAAAAGCAGCTAATGCATTCATATCATTAACTGCTTTGGGATAATCAATTATCTTTATTCGTTATTTTCACTATCTGAATTACTGTCAGTCTGTGACTGATTAACTGCATCCTCTCCAGGCTCTGTTGAAACAGTCTCAGCATCATCAGTTACAGAAGTATTCTGTACATCATCTTCTGCCTTAACAACAGCTTTCTCTTCTTTTTCTTTGATAAATCCGTTTTCCATAAGCTGAACAAACTCGTCTTTATCAAGCTTTTCTCTTTCCATAAGTGTAACGGCAACGAGCTTGAGCTTATCCATATTTTCAGTCAGAATATCTTTCGTTCTGTCATAAGCATCATTGATAATGCGTGTTACCTCTTCATCAATCTTAGCAGCGGTTTCTTCAGAATAGTTTTTAACCTTACCGTAATCGCGTCCGATAAATACTTCCTGATTATCGCCACTGTAATTGATAGGTCCGATAACATCGCTCATACCATATCTCATAACCATCTCTCTGACAGTATTTGTTGCATGCTCAATATCATTGGATGCACCTGTTGAAACGTCATCCATAACAAGTGCTTCAGCAACTCTTCCGCCAAGTGCAGAAACTACAAAATCAAGCATTTCATTCTTGGAATTATAGTTTTCCTCCTGAGGCTGATACATTGTATAACCGCCTGCACCCATACCGCGAGGGATAATGGAAATTTCTTCAACAGGATCATGATTATCAAGGAAATATGCCACTACTGCGTGACCTGCTTCGTGGAATGCAGTGAGCTTTAATGCTTTTTCGCTATACTTATGAGACTTCTTCTCAGCACCCATACGTACCTTTACCATAGCCTCCTGAATTTCAGCATAAGTAATAGCTTTATAACCTCTTCGTGCTGCAAGAAGTGCAGCCTCATTCATAAGATTTTCAAGATCAGCACCAACAAAGCCGATTGTGCTCTTAGCAACACTCTTAAGATCAACATCCGGAGCAAGAGGCTTATTCTTTGAATGTACCTTCAGAATCTCCTCACGTCCCTTAGTATCAGGTCTTCCGACAGTAACCTGTCTGTCAAATCTGCCCGGTCTTAAAATAGCACTGTCAAGAACATCAGGTCTGTTCGTAGCAGCGATAACAATTACGCCTTCGTTGGTACCAAAGCCATCCATTTCAACAAGAAGCTGATTAAGAGTCTGCTCACGTTCATCATTACCATTGCCGAGACCTGAGCCTCTCTGACGGCCTACCGCATCAATTTCATCAATAAATACAATGGCAGGTGATTTTTTCTTTGCCTGGTCAAAAAGGTCACGGACACGTGAAGCACCGACACCAACATACATTTCAACAAAATCAGAACCGGAGATGGAAAGGAAAGGTACACCTGCTTCACCTGCAACGGCTCTTGCAAGAAGGGTTTTACCGGTACCGGGAGGGCCAACTAAAAGAACGCCTTTCGGAATTCTTGCACCAAGCTGAGTGAATTTATCAGGGTCTTTAAGGAAATCAACGAGTTCAACAAGCTCTTCCTTTTCCTCATCACAGCCTGCGACATCTGCAAAGGTTGTTTTTCTTCCCTCATCATCAGTAAGATTTTTTGCTTTTATTCTGCCGAAGCCGAGTGTACGATTGGTTTCGTTATTCATTTCCTTGCTCATTCTTCTGAAAGCAAATACCGCAAGTCCTACGATAACAACAAACATCAAAACAGTAGGCAGCATACTGATAAATAAATTGTTTGAAACGCCTTTTTTATAGTCATAAACAATTTTGTTATCCTTATTCTTAGCGTCGTTATTAAAATTATCTATATCCTCTTTTATATCATCAAGAAACAGAGAAACATTAGGAACGGAATACTGCTGAACCTTCGCCTTATCCTTGTCCTTTTCTACGTCCTTAAAGGTCTTATAAGAAAGATTGCCGCTTGAAAGATCGAGAGTGAATTCCGCAATTTCACCATTTTCAAACATAGATACAATTTCAGAATACTTAGTCTCTGTCTTGCTCTGCTGATTTGCTAAAAACATAATCGACACAACAAGAAGCACAGGAATAAGCAGATAAATTAAAATAGATTTCCAATTCTTTGCCATATTATTCATTAATTAAATCCTCCGAAGGAAGTCTTAACAGACAATATATATTCTGTGTATCAGAAGAAACCTTTACTCTTTCATCAACACAGTATCCAATAACACCGATTACACCCTCATCGTCAGCAGCAATGCTGACAGAATCGCGTATCTCCTGTGGTATTTTCATTTCATTAAATAGCTTTTTCAATGTTTTGGTACATCCGCGACCGGCAGGACTGATGCTATCCCCTGCCTGACGTGTACGAATTCTCACTTTTCCGATAATTTTATCACAGTCACAGTAAAAATCAACACCTTTTAAATCAAATTCAGAAATTTTTAAAACTTTCGACACAAAAGAGAAATCATTTTCTCTTGCAGTAAAATCAGCAAATCTCAGATATTTTTTATCACAAACAGCGAAAAGGTTTCCTGAAATCTGTTCTTTCCCGGTTTTGCCAATCAATCCTAACACTTTGTTCAGATGAACTCTGTCAAGTGTTATACCATAATCTGAAAAATATTTTAAAATAATTCTTTTGATAATTGCAATATCATATTTGCACAGCATATCAAGACTGAGCTTATCATCAATGCACACTTCATTATAGGCAGTATGAACAGTTTTTTCAATAAAAGCAGTATCCTCATTCATATCCGAAATAAAGGCTTGTGAAACCCTTTCAAAATCCGGATTCAGCTTTTCAAGTTCAGGAACAATAATATTACGTATATAATTTCGGGAATATTCATTGCTTTCATTCGTGCTGTCCGTTCTGTAAAGAATATGATTTTCAGAACAAAAAGCCCTTATTTCATCAGATGAAAGCTCAATAAGAGGTCTTATAATTTTTCCTCTTACAGGAGGTATTCCGCAAACACCCTTTAAACCTGTACCGCGTGCCAATCTGAAGATTAATGTTTCAACATTATCCGAAAGATTATGAGCAGTCGCAATTTTACTGCAGGATACAGAATCAAAAAATTCATATCGCCGACGACGTGAATATTCCTCAACACCCAATTTTACTGTTTCGGCTTCACGAACCGCATCAATTGAAAGCTGATGATATTCAATAGAATGCTCTTTGCAGAAATTCTCAACAAATTCAGCATCCTCAATAGATTCCTGTCCTCTGATTCCGTGCTCAACATGAGCTGCAGCAACCGTAATATTATATTTTTCAGCGGCAGAAAGCATAAAATGGAGCAGCAGCATGGAATCCGCACCGCCTGATACGGCAACAAGCACCTTATCCCCTGCCGACAGCATATTATATTTTTCTATTGTACTGCAAATTGTATTATAAACTTTATTATTCATAATGTGATTTATCAATTGACCTGAAGCGTGTAAACTCCTTATCAAAGGTCATTTCAATTGATCCGGTCGCACCGTGACGATTCTTTGCCACAATCAGCTCAGTTTTATTGGCGTCAATATCATCCTGCTTATCCTCAGCCACATCATTTCTGTAATAATCCTCACGATAAAGGAAAAGAACGATATCAGCATCCTGCTCGATTGAGCCTGATTCACGTAAATCCGCAAGCTGCGGCTTATGGTTTTTGCCATGACCCTCAGTACCACGAGAAAGCTGGGCACAGCAAATAACAGGAATATTCAGATCCTTTGCCATCATTTTAAGCTGTCTTGTGATTTCGGAAACCTCCTGAACACGGTTTTCCTTCTTAGATGCTGATGAAATAAGACCGAGATAGTCAATAATAATAGCATCTACATTTTTCATTCTTCTTATACGTGATTTAATTTCAGGAACAGTAATTGACGATGTATCATCAAGATAAAGCTCAACATCGTTAAACTGTCCGGCAGCATTACCAAGTCTTACCCATTCATCGTTGGTGAGCTCGCCTGTTTTCAGCTTCTGAGACTCAACACCTGCCTGCGCTGAAAGCAATCTTTCAGCCAGCTGTTCCTTTGTCATCTCAAGACTGAACACAATGCATTTTTTTCTCGCACCCATTGATATATTCTGTGCAAGGTTCAGAGCAAAACTGGTTTTACCCATAGCAGGACGTGCACCGATAAGAATAAGATCTGATTTATTAAGACCTGTAAGATATTTATCAAGCATACCAAAGCCTGACGGAATACCTTTGTACTTCTCTTTATCCTCACCTGTAATCTGAGCAAGCTTATTATATACATCGTTTACAATAACTTCGCTTATCTTGGTAGGTCCGTTTTTCTCCTTGCCCTGACGAACATTATAAATCAGCTGCTCGGCATTATCAAGGATAACGGAAGCCTCAGCCTCACCGCTTGAGGCCTGTCCGATAATTTCATTTGATATATCAATAAGCGTACGCAGATAATATTGTTCTTTGACAATCTTTATATATTCACTGATGTTTACTGCTGACGGAACTGCCTGCTGGAGCTGTAAGAGATATTCTCTTCCGCCTGAAGTATCATACTGACCTGTTTTAGTAAGCGTATCAACGATAATTACAGGATCAATTGCTCTTGACTTTGAATACATAAGCATCATTGCACTGAATATTGCACGATGCTGAGGAAAATAGAAATAATCCGCATTAATCTCAGCAACGCATTCTTCCATACAATCTGCATCAATCAGCACACAGCCGAGAATAGACTGCTCTGCATCATAATTAACAGGCATTGTACCTGATGCCAAATTCATTTCAGCCATAGCTTATGTTAACAGAAAACCAAAAGATTTCTGTATTTCCTTTCATAAAATATAGGCTTAAGCCTCTGACACCTGAACAAATACCTTTGCACTGATGCCCTGATATACTTTAATTTCAGCCTCAACTGTTCCGAAAGCCTTCATATCTTCCATGACAATTTTACGCTTATCAACATCAATATTCAAATCGGTTTTAATCTTAGCTGCAACATCCTTTGATGTAACGGATCCAAACAGCTTGCCGTTTGCACCTGCTTTTGCTTTTAGTGAAAAGGTCTTTCCTGAAAGCTTATCGGCAATCTGCTGTGCTGCCTTTATTTCCTCAGCCTTGTGGAATTTTTTAGCAGATTCTTTATTATTAAATTCATTCATAGCAGAAGCATTCGCCTCAATAGCCAAGCCTTTGGGGAAAAGGAAATTTCTTGCATATCCGTCTGAAGCATTTACAAGATCACCCTTTTTACCAAGACTTTTAACATCCTGTTTCAGAATTACTTTCATCGTGTTATCCTCCTCTTAATTTTATATTTCCATAAAAATAGGCAGTATCATCGGACTGCGCTTTGTTTTTTCATACATCATTCTTGACAGCTCATCACGCAATCTCGTTTTAACTGAATTCCAGTCGTGAAATCTATTATCATAACATTCATCTATTACACGGCACGCAAGATCCCTTGCACTGTTCATAAGAGCCTCATTTTCTCTCACATAAACAAAGCCTCTTGAAACAATATCAGGGCCGCTGACAATATAACCGCTGCTGCTGTCAATTGTAGCTACAACAATGATAATACCATCCTTTGACAAATGCTTTCTGTCATTAAGAACGATATTGCCGACATCACCTACACCGATACCGTCAACATAAACAGCACCTGCTGTTACCGTGTTAAGATATTTAATGCCATCATCGGAAAGCTCAATCCTGTCACCGATATTGCCGATATAAATATTTTTTTCATCAATGCCCATTGCTGTACCGAGTGAAGCGTGTCTCTGAAGATGCTTCTGCTCACCGTGAACAGGAAGAAAATATTTTGGCTTTACAAGACCCATCATAAGCTTAAGCTCTTCCTGACAGGCATGACCTGAAACATGGACATCATACATTCTTTCATATATAACCTCCACACCGCGTTTCATAAGTTCATTGACAACATTGCCGACCATTTTTTCATTGCCGGGAATCGGTGTTGCAGATATGATTACGTAATCATTCGGTGTAAGGCTGACCTTACGATGCTCTCCGAATGCCATTTTTGTAAGTGCTGACATTGGCTCGCCCTGAGAGCCTGTTGTGATTATTACAAGCTTATCATCAGGATAATTTCTGATAAGATTAATATCAATCAGCAAACCCTGAGGAACATTAAGATAACCAAGCTCACTGCCGACATTTACAAGGTTTTCAAGGCTTCTGCCTATCACTGCAACTTTTCTGCCGCGAGACTGAGCAACATCAATAATCTGCTGAACCCTATGAATATTTGAAGCAAAGGTAGCAACAACAATTCTCTTGTTTTTCGCTTTCCTGAACAGCAGTTCAAATGATTCACCGACCAATTTTTCACTCATTGTATATCCGGGACGTTCTGCATTAGTAGAGTCGGAAAGAAGTGCAAGTACACCCTTTTTTCCATATTCCGCAAATCTCGGAAGATCAATCATATCGCCGTCAACAGGTGTTGTGTCAATTTTAAAGTCACCCGTCTGAATAATAACACCGGCAGGACAGCGAATAGCAAGACCCACTGCATCAGGGATAGAATGATTTACATGTATCATTTCAATATTAAAGCTGCCGAGTGTAATATTGTCTCTCGCCTTAATCTCCACAAGTTTTACGGAATGCACAAGATTATGCTCCTCGAGCTTGCCTCTGATAAGACCTATTGTAAGTTTCGTTGCATAAATCGGAATATTAACCTTTTTCAAAAGATACGCAAGACCGCCTATATGGTCCTCGTGTCCGTGCGTAATTATAACACCCCTGATTTTTGAAGCATTATGTTCAACATAAGAAAAATCCGGTATTACGATATCAACACCAGGTAAATCAGAATCAGGAAAAGCAAGACCGCAGTCAACGATAAACATATCATCACCGTATTCATAAACGGTCATATTCTTTCCTATTTCATTCATACCGCCGAGAAAAGCAATACGAACAGACTCCTTAGTCTTCGGTGGCTGAAGAGTTTTTCTGTTTGAGGCTTTGCGGTAAGTTACATAACGCTTTTTGGAATTCCGTTTTCCATATGCGTTCTTACTGCCCTGCCTATTTTGATTTGTCATTTAATAACCTCCATAAAAAATAAATTTTTTCCGTACATATTAATTATATCATATAATAAGGCATAATCTCCCACTTGTCAAGTAAGCAACCTGAATAGCTTTATTACGTCACATATTGATTATTACCAATTTTAGTGGTAAAATATGTTTAATTTCTAAAAAATAAAATTTAAAGGAAAGTAATATGAAAGAAATAAATATCTACACAGACGGTGCCTGCAGCGGCAATCCCGGAAAGGGCGGCTGGGGTGCTGTACTTGTATATAAGGGAAATGAAAAAGAAATATCAGGTGGAAGTGCTGATACCACCAATAACAGAATGGAGCTCACTGCCGTCATTGAAGCATTAAAACAGTTAAAAGAAGTGTGTAATGTAACACTTACTACAGATTCAAAATACGTCTGCGACGCCGTTACAAAGGGCTGGGTCTACTCCTGGAAGAAAAACGGCTGGAAAAAAGCAGATAAAAAGCCTGCGCTTAATGTTGATTTATGGGAGGAGCTTCTTCCCCTGCTTGAAAAGCACAATGTCACATTCAATTGGGTAAAGGGGCACAATGGTCACCCATACAACGAACGATGTGACAGGCTTGCCGTAAGCTTTTATCAAAATATGTAATCAAATGGATTCCTTATCAATAAAACCAATACCGATACCAAGCTTACCGCCGTTCAGAAGATGCTTCTTCGCATTTTTCTGAAGGGTGGTATTTTCTTTATATTTTTTCTTATTTATATGTCTTTTACCGAAAATTCTTTCAATCGCCTGACTGTCAGCGTCAATAGAATATGCAATGTGAAACAGAGAGGAAAAGAGAAGTATATTGCTTTGAGGCATCATAAACTTCTGATTATCTCCGTATAACAGCCAGCTCTCACAAAAGAAAAATCTGTACTTATAATCAGGGAAATACTTTTCAAAAAATTCTTTTGCACATTTAAGCGACTGAACACAATCGGAATACGCCAGCCTTTTACCCTGCGGTATATGAACATAGATAACCTTTTCACCGTAATCAAAGGGCAGCAAATCATATTTGAGCAGTTTATTTTTAATTGTAACAAACTGATATTGAAGCCGACCGATTTTAAAAAGCTCAAAGGATATATGATTTTTTATCCAATTATAATTCTTCAGACCTTTATTGCCGTTATTTTCACACCAGATGCGGATATCGTCAACAGTGTCTGAAAATATTTTTTCATCAATCGAGTATTGCTTGAATTTTTCAAAGGTATATCCTAAACATTCAATCATAACTGCAAGACGTGTCAAATCACTTTTCAAAGCGAGTGACGAAAAATTACCGTTCTTACATTTATCGGCAAGCAGCATAATATTGACCCTGTCCTTATGGGCAAGGTCAATTACTTTTTGTTTTAAATTTTCATCAAGATTAATATAATGAATTAAGTCAAGCATTATTGATTTCCTGTCTGTTTTTCTGTGGCAGCAGATGAAGTAGGTTTATTGTCACTCTGATTTTCAGTCTTTTTAGCTGCAGATGTAGTTGTGCTCATTTTTTCATACTCAGCTATGAGTCCTGAAGAAACAATATGCTTAATCTCATAATCTATAGAATACTGACTGAGCAGAGAAAGAACATCAAAATTAAGAAAATTGCTGTCTGCATTTTCATCCTGAACAACAAACTTTGTGCCTTTTTCAAGATATTTAATTTCCTTTTCAAGCCCTCTCAAGCCGTCTACCTCAGTTCCCTCAAAGAAAATATAAGTACCCTTAACGGTTATAATTCCTTCAAACTCATTAACCTGCTGTGTCGTATAGGACTTTTTGGTTGTGGCAGTCGTTTCAGGCTTGCCAATCGGAATGACATCATTATATACAAGCACGCAGATTACTGCTGCAGCAATTGCTGCAAGAGCAAGAATAACATAGGGCGCTTTACTCTTCTTTTTCTTCTTTTTAAAACGATGACGCTCAAGAGTAGGCGTATCTGCTGATTCCTCATCAGTATGCGTAGCACTCATTGTAACTTCATTGGCTGTTTCCTGAAATGATGCATCATCTTTTTTATGTACAACAAGAGGACTGTCAAGGACATCCTTTTTCATTTCTTCTTCCATAAAACTATACCTCAAATAATTATTAACATAATTCTAACACAAACAATAACATTTTTCAATAAGTATTGAATTTCCAATATAAAATTGATATAATAATTTTATAATTGTTTTTTTACCGGAGGTAAATCATGAGAATACTTACATTTGACATTGGCGGAACAAATATTAAATATGCATTATGCAATGAAAAATTTGTTCTCAGCGACAAGCATACTATCCCTACAGAAGCACAGAAGGGCGGTCAGGAGCTTGTATTGAAAATCCTATCCATAATCGAACAATATGATAATATTGACAGAATAGGTATCTCAACTGCCGGTCAGGTTGACAGTGAAAACGGTATTGTTGTTTATTCAACAGATAACATACCTTATTACACAGGAATGATGGTAAAAAAAATAATCGAAAACAAAACTGGCATACCGACATTTGTTGAAAATGACGTAAACGCCTTTGCTATGGGTGAAGCAAGATTCGGAGCTGCTAAGGGAAAATCCGATTTTATGGCACTGACTTACGGAACAGGAATCGGAGGTGCACTATTCCTTGACAACAAACTTTATAAAGGAATGGGATCATCAGCCGGTGAATTCGGACATATGATTACTCACGCAGGCGGAAAGCAGTGCACCTGCAAAGGTGAAGGCTGTTATGAATGCTATGCATCAACAAGAGCTTTGCTTGAAAGTGTAAATAAAAGGAACTCCACAAATCTTAACGCCTTCGAAATATTTGAAAAGGAAAACTTTACCAAGCCTGAAATCCGTTCCGTTATCGACCAGTGGATTGATGAAATGATTATCGGCTTAATAAATATTATCTATATTTTCAATCCGCCTCTCATCGTTCTTGGCGGTGGTATTATGAACGAGGATTATGTTATAGATTTAATTGACAGAAAAATTTATAACCTGATTATGGAAAATTTTAGAGATGTGAACATTGTGCGCTCGAAACTCGGCAGTGATGCCGCTTTGCTCGGCGTTGCATCGGAAGCATCAAAGCTTGAACATATCGGATAAATATAAATGTATATGATAAAGGAGACGATACGGTTTTATGCCCTATCGTCTCCTTTCAATTTACACTTTAGGCAATAGAGAGTAATCCGAACTCTGGTATAAATTGTCCTATTTGCCCTTATTCTGTGTTAAAAATACTCGGAATACAAAAAGTATTCCTGCGTTTTTGTGCCTTGATTAAGAACAAATAGGCACAATTTAAACTCGCAGACCCAAAATGTTTGAAGTAAAGATGAATTTTGATTTTTGAGATGGCAGCCTTGCTGACGCAAGGCAACAGCGAAAACTTCATAAATTCGCTTTAATTCTGCATTTTGGGCAGGTTTAGATTTCTCTCTATTGCCTAATGACTGAGAGGGGTAAACATTATGTCAACTAAAACAAAAACAAAAAAAACACCAAAGCAGCGTTTTAAGATTTTTCTTAAGGTACTGCTTATTATCATTCTGGTTATCGCACTGCTTTGCGGTATTCTTGCATCTGTTTCAGCGGTTGGTCTGAAATCAAACAGTAATTTCATTGAGACCATTGAGACAGTCAGCTTTGACAATCAGCTTGAGCCGGTGCTGGATGATAACGGCTGTTATACCTTTACAACAGATGATCATTTTAAAGTGATTCAATTGACTGACGTACATATCGGTGGCGGATTCCTCAGTATAAAAAAGGACTCAATGGCAATCAATGCCGTTGCAGCAATGATTACTGCAGAAAAGCCCGACCTTGTTGTTATCACAGGCGATATTGCATATCCTGTTCCATTCCAGGCAGGTACATTTAACAATAAAACAAGTGCAGAGCTTTTTGCTCAGCTTATGGAAAAGCTTGGTGTTTACTGGGTTCCTGTTTTCGGTAACCACGATACGGAGGCGTATTCCTATTATTCACGTGAAAAGATTTCAGAATTCTATTCACAGGAAAAGTTTTCTCACTGCCTGTTCCAGGCCGGTCCGGAAGATGTGGATGGTTATGGTAACTCAATCATTAATGTGAAGAACACAAAGGGTGAAATTACCCAGAGCCTTGTTATGCTGGATTCCCATTCCTATGTTGATAATGATTATTTCGGAATTATGTGGAAGTATGATACCATTCATGAAAGTCAGGTGAAATGGTATGAAGATTCCCTCAATAAAATCAAGGCTGAGAACAATGATGTTATGCCGAAATCACTTGCATTTTTCCATATTGCAATTCCTGAATACAAAACAGCTTGGGACGAATATAGGGCAAATGATTTTAACGATACAGAAAACGTAAAATATATCTATGGTAAAGCTGGTGAAAAGGATTACTCTGTTTACACAAGTGAGTATAATTATGGCTTCTTCGATAAGGTTAAGGAGCTTGGCTCAACACAGGGTATGTTCTGCGGTCACGACCATCTGAACAATTTTTCAATTGATTATAAGGGTGTTCGCCTGACTTATGGCTATTCCATTGACTACCTTGCATATACCGGAATCATGAAGTTCGGCTTGCAGAGAGGCTGTACCGTAATTGACATTGCACCTGACGGCAGCTTTGAGTCACACCTTGAAAACTATTATCAGGATAAGTATCAGGCTGCAAAGGAAAAGGAGCAGGTTGATTTAGTAGGCAATTATCACAGCGAGCTTGATAATCAGTAAAAAACAGTTGACAAATCACACAAGAGGAATATAATAGTTATTGCAGACGATAGTCTGACTAAAATATTTTCAGGGCGAGGTGTAATTCCTCACCGGCGGTTACAGTCCGCGACCCATAGCAATATGGCTGAATCGGTGAAATTCCGATACCGACGGTTAAAGTCCGGATGAGAGAAAATGTTTGGCTGATGTTTTATATTTGTATATATTTATAAATTCAGCCTGTGGTCAAAGCATTTACGCCCTGACGTTTTTCGCGTCAGGGCTTCTCTTTTTGCCCAATTAAAAGGAGAAAAAATGAAAAACAAAACAAACAGCAAAACAAAAATTCTGACCCTGACTGCAATGTTCTGTGCATTGGCATTTGCAATGACGGCAGTTATAAGGGTGCCTGTGGTACTGTTCCTTAAATACGACCCTAAGGATATTATCATAGCACTGAGCGGCTTTATTCTCGGTCCGCTTTCTGCAGTTGTAGTCAGTGTTATAACGTCCGTAATTGAAATGGTTACCATAAGTGATACAGGTCCTATCGGATGCATAATGAACATCATCTCAAGCTGCTCATTTGCTTTCACTGCTGCTCTTATTTATAAAAAGAAAAAAACACTTTCAGGTGCAGCAATCGGCTTGATTGCGGGCTGTATTGTTCAGGTTGTGATAATGCTTCTTTGGAATTACTGTATTACACCCCTTTATATGGGTTATCCGAGAGAGGCGGTTGCCGAATTGCTCTTGCCTGCATTTCTACCGTTTAATTTAATTAAAAGTTGTCTTAATGCGGCTTTTGCATTCTTGTTATACAAGCCGATTGTCGGTGCACTGCGCAAAACACATCTGATTCCTGAAAGCACATCAGAAAAAGCAAAGGCGAATATTCCTATGATTATTATTTCTGCCCTTGTGATTATCACCTGTGTTTTGGTTATTCTTTCAATGAATGAAATTATATAACCGAATTAAGGATGAAGTTTCAGAATAGTTGACACTTTTGGTATAATGGTTTAAAATAGCTGATATAGCAATATTTGTTATATCGGCTATTTTTGTATATAAATTAGGATGTGAAAAAATGAAGCTTTCATTTGTTGTTCCGTGTTATAATGAAGCAGATAATGTAAAACCATTTGCCGAAGAGATATTCAGAAGTTTTCCAGTTACTGAGGATTATGAGATTATATTTGTGAACGACGGTAGTGCAGATAATACCTTTGAAAATTTAAAGGAAGTTAAAAAAATCAGTCCCTGCAATATTAAAATCATTGATTTTTCAAGGAATTTCGGTAAAGAGTCTGCAATGTATGCAGGACTTCAGAATGCCTGCGGCGAGCTGGTTTCCATTATAGATGCTGATTTGCAGCAGGATCCTGCCATAGTTAAAAAAATGATTGAAATGCTTGACTCCAATCCGAATGTCGATTGCATTTGTGCCTGTCAGGAGGACAGGCATGAGGGTAAATTTACAACAGCGTGCAAAAACGCTTTTTACAAATTTGCTGATAAATTTACGGAAATTTCCTTTAAAAGTGGTGCGTCGGATTTCAGAACATTCAGAAAAAGTGTTCGTGATGCTCTGCTTTCAATGGGTGAATTTCACCGTTTTTCAAAAGGGCTTTTCAGTTGGATCGGATTTAATACCGTTTATATTCCGTATACTGCAAAGGAGCGTCAGGCAGGCAAAAGCAGTTTTAATTTTATCAAGCTGTTGAAGTATGCATTTGAGGGAATTATCGCGTTTTCAACCGCACCCCTTAAATTTGCATCTGTATTAGGATCATTTGCAACACTGTTTAGTCTTATATATGCAGTTATAACAATTATCAGGAAACTGGTCAGCCACATTAATGTTGACGGCTTTACCCAGCTTGTTATTCTTATCACTTTTATCGGTGGTATTCAGCTGTTTACCATTGGAATTATTGGTGAATATCTTGCCCGCAATTATATTCAGACAAAGAACAGACCCATTTATATTGCAAAAGAAGTTATAAGTTATGAGGATAATTTGGATTTGAATCATTGATCTTTATTTCTGATTATTTCTTTGTCTTGACAATGAAACAAAGCGGTGATAGAATATAAAAAAATTAAATACATCTGTTTTTCGGTGTTGCTCTTTGAAGCATTCAAGGGGAAGTTCGGTGAAAATCCGTCGCAACCGCCATTACCGTAATTTGGGATTCATATCTCACTAAGTCGGAATTCCTGCCGGAAAACAGGGTTAACCTGTATACACTTTTGGGTAAGGAAGAGTGCAACCGTTTTATGTAAGTACCGAAGGACAGTTGCATTCTTTTGGCTTTTTTGCTTGCAAAAAATTATGTTGCACATTTTTACATTTTGTAGAAATGTGCTTTTTTATTTGTGGGAGATAAAAAATGAGCAGCAGAATTACAAGAGAAGATTGTATCCTTCTGATACAGCAAAAAACAAATGAACTCGGACGTTTTCCTAAAAAGTCTGATTTTGATAATGAAACCGTAAGTATGATTAAATCATACTTCAAAGCCTGGCCGAGAGCGTTGGAAGCTGCCGGAATTAAAGAGCCCAATTTTAAAAGAATTGAGCAAAAACGGGAGAAGAGACGCCGCGCTAAGGAAAATCAGATCAGGTACAGAAAAGCACATTCTAAGGAGGAAAATCAATAATGAAAAAAAGAGTATTATCATTCATACTGGCTGTGGTATTGATAACCTCAATACTGCCGGCGTTTCCTGCTCTGGCCGGTACAGCGTGGGATGGCAGTTCAAAGTCAGAGCCGCAGCAGATTGACGGAGTATATCAAATCTCTGACAGTGCACAGCTTGCCTGGTTTGCTGAAAAATCAAAAACGCAGTCTGATATCAATGCCGTTTTGACAGATGATATTGATCTCGGCGGCAAGGAATGGACACCTATAGGTATGGCTGCAAGCGGATATGTAACTGAATCCTATTCAGGTACATTTGACGGTCAGGGTCATACCGTGTCAGGCTTGTATATAAATACAAGCAGTGCCTTTTATGGATTTTTTTATTGTGTTTACGGCGGAACAGTGAAAAACTTAAATGTAATCGGTGATGTTACCACGACTAAAAATACTGCAGGCGGTATTGTAGGAAAGCTTCAGGGGGGAACGGTTGAAAATTGTTCCTTTGACGGCAGTGTTAAGGCAAACGGAAATTATGTTGGCGGAATAGTTGCTAATATTGTTACAAACAGCAAAGCCGCATCTGTAATTACCGGCTGCTGTAATTCAGGAGAGATAAGCGGTAAATATGCCGGAGGAATTCTTGGCTACACCACTGCAAAGGCAGATATAAACAATTGCTATAACACAGGTACAATTAATGGTACAACACGCAGTGCCGGTATTTCAGGGCAGCAGACAGCAGGCGCAATAAGCTATTGCTATAATATCGGCAACAGTGCAAGCGGTATCAGTGGCTTCAGTAATGCTGCCATAACAAACTGCTATTATTTAAATGATGAAACAGCAGCTCCCGGCGGAACAGCCACAGGATATGAAAAGATTACAGATAAAGCAATTTTACTTGAGAATCTGAACGCAGGAGAAAGTAAGCTTTTTTGTGAGGATATCGGAAATAAAAACAATGGTTATCCTGTTCTGAACTGGCAAAATAAATTATCTCCTGAGGAAGAGGCTGAAGAACAGAGAAAAAGAGAAAATGCTGAGAAGGTAAAGCAGGCTGTTGAAGCACTTTCTTTGGAAGCACAGACAATAAAGGAAGAATGTACATTAAATCTTCCGTCACAAATCGGTGACTGTACAGTTGAATGGTCAAGTGATAATACCGATATCATTTCCGATGCCGGCATGGTCATTCTCCCTGAAAAAAATATCGTAACGGTCACACTCACTGCGACTGTTACCTGTGATACTGCAAGCGACAGCAAAAAATTCACCATAAATGTATGGTCAGAAAATATAGATGCAGATTTGTATCTGCAGACTGTGCTTGATGCAATGCAGTGGAATTTTAAACAGCTTCAGCCTGTTTACGGTGAAGATACAAATATTATTTTTAAATTTCAGAACCTTCTGAAGAGCAAGGGCTTTGACGGTGTAACGGTTAGTATCAAATCCACCTCTGATAAAAGTCTGATTTCTGAAAATGGAAAAATATATTATCCTGTTAATACAGATAACAGTTACGCAAATGGAAAGCAGGTGCAGGTACAGTTTAATCTGACTGTCGGTGATAAAACAGTTGTATATCCTGATTCGGATATCAATTCGTTGTTTATTCCCTGGAATACAAGCGATGTAAAAAAAGCGTTGGAAAGCTCTGCCGATACTGTATTAAATGAAAATGAAATCTGTAACGGCAATGGTTCACTTGACTTCGTTTTGTCAGATTTGAATCTGCCCTCCTGCATAAGAGGTGATAAATATTCCTTTGCATGGATAACTTGGGAAAGCTCGGACAATACACACCTTGCAATAAGCGACGAAAACCGACAGGGCAGTGCGGATGCCTTGTATAATCCATATGTGGGTAAGGTTTATCAGGACAGTCAGCAGCATACTGTTGTACTGACAGCAACAATTACAAATCCTTCAACAGATGTTACAGTGAAAAGAGTGTTCGAGGTTACAGTCAATCCGCTGACTGATGAAGAGCTTAATCAGAGCCTTGATATGATGAAGAAAATTCTGAATTGTTACACTGCCGATAAGCTTGAAAACTTTGCGACAAAGAAAAAGCTGAATATAAATGCTGTTGACAGTGATATTCAGCTTGTTATTCCAAGCAGGGTTGTAACGGCAGATGAGCTGGAGGCACTGGACTATGGTAAATACTGGGATTACTGGAACTATAAATTTTCCGTCACAAGCTCAGATACAAGTGTAATTGAGATTAACAGCTTCAGAGCATATGTCTACAGACCACTGGGAGAGGATAGCTCTGCGGATAAAAACATAACGCTCACAGTGAAAATGGAGAGCAAGCAGAATCCGAATCTTTTTGTAACAAAGGATATTTCGGTTACGATCAAACACCTAAGTCGTGAGGATATCAATAATGCACTCGATTTAATGGATCAGGCAAAGACAGGTTATGCTGCCGGTCTGCTTGGTAATAATACGGATTTATACAGTGTTATTGATGATTTAACTCCATATAAGGAAATTGTCTGGAATCATGATAAATCAGGTGTTGATTTTGTATACCGCCATTCCGACATAAAGGGCAGCGGAATCATTGTGGATGAACTGCCCGGCTGGGAGGAGCAGGAGGATTGGAGATTATTCCGCACCAGCAATAAGGATTTGGTTTCCAACGAGACACTGATTCTAAATCAGACACCTGACGAGGATACCTTTGTAAAAATCAACAGTGTGCTTACGGACGAAGCACTCGGTAAATACTATACGAAATTCTGCAATGACAAAAATTATGATGCAGAGGCACTGGCAAAGTTCAGACAGCTTTATAAACAGCCTGTAAGTGCATATGTAATGGTTGTGGGTGCAGGCGGTTATACTGACAGCTTTGCAGCTATGCCTGAAACACTTAAGGCAGCTTCGTACAGTGCAAAATTATCTGCATTCAAAACGGAGCTGGATAAGCCTATCCGTGTAACCTTTACCCTTTTGGGACTTGACGGTGTGCCGATGATTTCCAAAACAACAGAGGATTCATTTACGAAGGGTGCAACTGTTTTTGATATATTTAAAAAGGTTCTTTCAGATAATAATATGTTTTATGTATCAAAGGGCAGTTATATTTCATCCATAAACGGTCTTGCAGAAAAGGACTACGGCAGCAGTTCCGGCTGGATGTATACCGTAGGAAATGTTTTTGTGAATTCCTATATGAATGCGCAGGAGCTTTCAGGCGGCGAAGATATTGTTGTTATGTATGTGAGGGATTATAAGGATGCCAACAAGCAGCTTGATAACAATAATAGCAATAATAACAACAATAATAACGTCAATAACAGTAATAACGCACAGAATACAGATAAGAATACCATAGGGAATGAGAAGCCTGCTGAGAATCAGAGCTCACAGAACAAGCAGAACACAAACCAGTCAGGTAGCAGTAATCGTTCCGATAATGTTGTAAATAACAGCACAAATAAAAGCAGTGTTACTGCCAATACAAATGGAAGCAAAGCAGGTGATACTGCCAAGCAGAATCAGAACATTGTAAAAACAGAAGGCGATAATCCTTCAAATCAAAATGAAAACAGCAATTCAGATGCTTTGGATAAGAACGTAAAAGACAGTCAAGAGAAGAACAGTACTCAGGATAATACTCCTGAAAAGGCAAGCAATAAGCTGCCGATTATTATCGGAGCAGCTGCAGCGATTCTTCTGCTCGCACTGATTGTAATTTTCATTGTATTGAAAAAACGTAAGGACAGTGATAAATAATTAATTAAAATACAGCAGGGAAAGCATATCTTATCTCTGCTGCATTTTATTATTGATATTTGACTTCGTTTGTAGTATAATATCCAAGTAAAAAATTAATTTTATATAGGAGATGTAATTATGCCATTAGTTACTACTACTGAAATGTTCAAAAAGGCATACGAGGGCGGTTACGCTATCGGTGCTTTCAATGTAAACAATATGGAGATTGTTCAGGGTATCACCCGTGCAGCAAAGAAGCTTAATGCTCCTGTAATTCTCCAGTGCTCAGCAGGTGCAAGAAAGTATGCATCACACGATTACCTTGTTGCTATGGTAAAGGCTGCTGCTGAGGAGACAGATCTTCCAATCGCTCTTCACCTTGATCACGGTCCTGATTTTGAGACTTGTAAGTCTTGTATTGACGGCGGCTTCACATCGGTTATGATTGACGGCTCATCTCTTCCTTATGAGGAGAATGTGGCTCTTACAAAGAAGGTTGTTGAGTATGCACATGCTCACGGCTGTGTTGTTGAGGGTGAGCTCGGTACTCTCGCAGGTGTTGAGGATGATGTTCAGGTTGACGCTGAGGATGCATCTTACACAAAGCCTGAAGAGGTTTATGATTTCGTAACAAGAACAGGTGTTGATTCACTTGCAATTGCTATCGGTACAAGCCACGGTGCTTACAAGTTCAAGCCTGGTCAGAAGCCACAGCTCAGATTTGACATTCTTGAAGAGGTTGGCAAGAAGCTTCCTGGTTTCCCAATCGTTCTTCACGGTGCTTCATCCGTTAATCAGGAGCACATCAAGATGATTAATCAGTACGGCGGTGAGATGCCTGATGCTATCGGTATTCCTGAGGAAATGCTCAGAGAGGCTGCATCAATGGCTGTTTGTAAGATTAATGTTGACTCTGATATCCGTATCGCAATGACAGCTGCTGTAAGAAAGCACTTTGCTGAAAATCCAACACACTTTGACCCTCGTCAGTATCTTACTCCTGCAAGAGAGCTTATTGAAGAGGTTGTTGCTCATAAGATTGATGTTGTATTCGGTGCAGCAGGTCACGCTAATGACTAATTAAAATAATAAGATGAAGCAAAATAATCCAAAGGACATATTGTCCTTTGGATTATTTTGTTTTGCAGTTATATTAATTTTTCTATTTCACTGATGATTAAGTGGTTGATATGTCTGCTCAGTGCGGTCTGAAAAATCCATATAATTGACGGCAGTAAAAAGATTACAATTATAGCAGGTACACTGAATTTATCCAGGACAATACCGACTATGCCTATTGCCCAGAAAAACAGTGTAAATAAAACAGAAACCGCAATCAAGGATATGCTGGGCAGAATATCAATTTCTACCTTTTTATCGGATTGTTTTATCAGATTTATTTTCGGATTTGCAAACAGAGTGAATGCTCCGTTGTATCTTGCACTTAGTCCTGAAATGCTTTTCTTGCAGGTGAACATTCTGTTTTTATTGATTTTTTCAAAAAATACTTCCGCGCTTTCAACGTCTGTTGTATATTTCAATTTTCCAATTCCTTTTTTATGTAATCGCAGTAAAGCCTGATGATATCAATATCCGTTTTTTCATAGATCATTCTTGCGCCCACAGTGTCCTCAATTTCATTAAACACAAGCTGTTCGCTATGAAACAGAAAGTCAATACCTATGTAATCACTGTTTGTCAGGCTGATTACTTTTTTCACCAGCGTCTTTTCCGTATCACTCAGATGATATATTGTGGCGCTTCCTCCGAGACAAAAGTTGGAGCGGAAGTCCGTTTCACTCTCACGCAGAATGGCGGCAATGATTTCTCCGCCGATTGCCCATACTCTCAAATCCTTTCCTAAGGTGTCGCAGGGCATCTGATAAACATAATTTTTTTCAAAGGGCTCAGCCTTGTCAAGCAGAACAACACCCTGACCGCCGTGACCGTCGACCGGCTTTTTTACAACAGGGGTTTTGGTATAATCAATCGGCATAATCGGAATACCATTCTGTGCCATAAATTCATAGCAGTATTGTTTGTCATTTGCAAGTCTTGAAAGTTTTGAAGAATTGAAGACTCTTATTCCTTTTTTCTCAAAATATTTGCCGATTTTATAATCGTTTGTTCGGTTTACCACAAAGTCGGTATTCCCTCTGAAATCAGGATTTACTAAATCAATGTTCAGATTTTCCTTGAATTTTTTTATAGCAAAGGCGTTGCGTACCGCCTCTTTTTCCGAATATATGAGTACACCTTTCATCTAATTTTCTCCGTGATTTCATTGAAAATAATCGGTGCAATATCCAGTCCCGTGCAGTTCATTATATTGATGATGTGTGCATTTGAGTTTACTTCACACACCATACCATTTTCAAGAATATCAACACCGCCAAAGGTGAGACCAAGCGTATTGCAGGCAGTGACCGCCGTTTCAATTTCTGCTGCCGTCGGCTCGTAAGGACACATTGTGCCTCCGTTTGTAACATTTGAACGAAAATCATTTTCATTTATCCTCTTTACAGCACTCACACATTTGCCGCCGACGATTTCAAGCCTTGCATCCCTGCCTGCACATTCTGTTATAAAGTCCTGTAATATAAAAGGCTTTTCGGTGATATGCTGCATAATTTCATCAAAGCTATGGCACAGGTGAACCTGCTCTCCGAAGGAGCCGAAGCATTCCTTGAAAACCAAAGGCAGACCGAGAAGGTCAATGGATTTTGTAACAAATTCGCTCATATCAGCCTTAAAAAAGCATTTGGGTGCTATAAGCGTTTTCGGCTGAGGTACAATGCCCTCAAGCGCAATATAAGTCCTTGCCTTGTCGTCGCAGAGTGCAATAGCACGTGAAGAGTTGAAAACGGGCAGTCCTTCCTTTTCAAGCCGTTTTGCCAGATTGATATCCTTGTCCCAAAAGAGAACAAAATCAGCCTGTGCACGTTCAGTGGCAAGCTCAAGATTGGTTTTCATTGTCAGTTTGATATTCATCTGTTTTGCAGATGATATAAGATGACGATGCAGTTCGTTAAATTTACTGCTGTTTAAAAAGTGGTTAACTACTAAAATTCCGTTCATTTTTTTATCTCCATTGAACATAGCAAAACAAGGTCTAAATCAACAGATTTTAGGCTATTGGGTTTGACTCTTTTTTTGCTATTGTAACATTTCGCCTTGCTTTTTTCAATGTAATCGTATAAAATAACAATATTAAAAGTTATAGGATTAACGGAGGATAAGAATATGACAGAGTATAAGCTTAAATACGGTTGTAACCCGAATCAGAATCCTGCAAGAATTCATATGGACGGCAAGAAGCTTCCATTTGAAATACTCAACGGAGCAGCAGGATATATTAATCTTTTAGATGCATTTAACTCGTGGCAGCTTGTCAAGGAGCTGAAGGAGGCTACAGGTCTTCCGAGTGCAGCTTCCTTTAAACACGTTTCACCTGCAGGTGCTGCAGTTGCTCAGCCGCTTGATGATATTGACAGAAAAGTATGTATGGTACCTGACGGACTTGAGCTTTCACCGATTGCACAGGCTTATGTACGTGCAAGAAGCTGTGACAGACAGTCTTCCTTCGGTGACTTTGCGGCTCTCAGTGATGAATGTGATGCTTCTGTTGCAAAGTTCCTTGTTAAAGAGGTAAGTGACGGTATCATCGCACCGTCTTATACAGATGAGGCACTTGAAATTCTCAAATCAAAGAGAAGAGGTAATTTCCTCATTATTAAAATGGACGCTGATTATGTTCCTGAGGAGATGGAGACAAAGCAGGTATTCGGTATCAAGTTTGAGCAGAAGCGTAATAACGCTAAAATTACTATGGACCTTTTCAACGATATGCCTACTAAGATTAAGGAAATTCCTGAAATTGCAAAGATTGATTTGCTCATTTCAATGATTACTTTAAAGTATACACAGTCAAACTCAGTTGTTTATGCACAGGGCGGACAGACTCTCGGTGTCGGTGCCGGTCAGCAGAGCCGTATCCTTTGTACTCGTATGGCAGGTAATAAGGCTGATATGCTCTGGTTCAGAAGAAATGAAAAGGTGCTCAATCTTCCATTTATTGAGGGCATCCGTAAGTGTGATGCTGACAATGCGATTGACCTTTATATTTCAGATGAGTATGAGGAGCTTCTCAAGGACGGTGTATGGCAGAGATATTTCACAGAGTGCCCTGCTCCGTTTACGAAGGAGGAGAAGGACGCTTGGCATGAAAAGATGACCGATGTTGCTCTTGGCTCCGATGCGTTCTTCCCATTTGAGGATAATATTGAAAGGGCTGTACGTTCAGGTGTTAAGTACATTGCGCAGCCGGGCGGTTCAGTAAGAGATGAGGCTGTTATCGAATGCTGTGATCATTATGGTATTGCAATGACAATGACAGGTATCAGACTTTTCCATCATTAATCCAAATAAATAATAAAAACAATGAAAGAATAATCTTGTGATTATTCTTTCATTTGCTATAGGTGATAATTATGAAAATGATTTCATGGAATGTTAACGGTTTGCGTGCATGTATGAATAAGGATTTTGAAGTTTTCTTTAACGATATTGATGCGGATATCTTCTGCCTGCAGGAAACCAAGCTGCAGGAGGGTCAGATTGATTTTTCCCCTGAGGGTTATAACTGCTATTGGAACTATGCCGAGAAAAAAGGATATTCAGGTACTGCCATATTTACCAAGAAAAAGCCTGTCAGTGTGAAGTACGGTATGGGTATTGAGGAACACGATAAAGAGGGCAGACTTATTACGCTTGAATTTGAGAATTTCTATTTTGCCACAGTTTATGTTCCCAATTCTCAGAGGGAACTGAAAAGGCTGGACTATCGTATGCAGTGGGAAAATGATTTCAGAGACTATATTCTCACTCTCGAAAGAGCAAAGCCTGTTATTTTCTGCGGTGATTTGAATGTGGCACATAAGGAAATTGATTTGAAAAATCCTAAGACCAACCATAAGAACGCAGGTTTTACTGATGATGAAAGGGAAAAGCTGACCCTGATGCTTGACAGTGGCTTTACCGATTCTTTCAGATTTTTCTATCCTGATGCTGAGGGCATTTACAGCTGGTGGTCCTATATGTTCAAGGCAAGGGAAAAGAATGCAGGTTGGAGAATTGATTATTTCATAACATCAAAAGCACTTGATGATAAGCTTGAAGATGCTAAAATTCATACCGATATTTTCGGCTCTGACCATTGCCCTATCGAGCTTGATATTAACATTTAATTTTATGAGGTAAACTATGTCCATTCTTATTTGTCCTGTGTGTAATGAAAAACTGAATAAAACAGGCAATTCCTTGAAATGCACCAATCATCATTCCTTTGATTTTTCAAAGGAGGGGTATGTCAATCTGCTTTTAGGTTCAAAAAACGGTGATAAAACAGGTGATAGCAAGGATTCTGCAAGGGCACGTCACACACTACTTGCAAAGGAATATTATTCCTGCCTTAAAAATTATCTTAAGGAAAAGATGCAGGGCACTGTTCTTGATATCTGCTGCGGTGAGGGGTATTATGATGATTATGAGGGCGAACTTTATGGCTTTGACATCAGCAAGGAAATGATACGTCTTGCCTCAAAGAGTAAAAAAGATAACCATTATTTCATTGCGAATTTATCCTCCATTCCTGTTGAGAGTGAAAGCGTGGATACGGCGCTTCATCTTTTTGCCCCGTTTAATGAAAAGGAATTCTCAAGGGTGCTTAAGAAAGACGGAACACTTTATTCCGTAGTCGGAGGTGAAAATCATTTGTGGGAGATGAAAGAGCTTATCTATGACACCCCTTATAAAAATGATGAACAGCCGCCGAAAACAGAGAACCTTAAGCTGATATCAAAAACAAAGGTCAGCGACAGGGTGAAAATACCGCAGGAGGACTTGAAAACACTTTTTTCAATGACGCCCTATTTTTACAGAACGAGTGAAAAGGATAAGACAAAGCTGAATGATGTAAGCGAGCTTCTGCTGACAGTGGAATTTGTAATTTTTGAATATAAAAAGGAAGAGATTAGCAATGGATAGCCTTTGTGAAAAATGCTGGTATAACGAGTATGATGACGAGACGGATGAGAGCTTTTGCTCCCTTGTCCTTGATGAGGATGAATACGTCCGCCTGATGCAGGAACAGAATAAATCCTGCCGATACTTCCGTCCTGACGGCAGTGAATATGATATTGTAAGGAAGCAGAATTAAATGAAAAAGTCAAAACGGAATATAATACTCGTATTTTGTGTTGTGTTGATAATCGCTTTTGTTTGTTGTGCTATTTCCATATTTCATTATAATGCAAAGGAATATATGTTAAAGGTTACAGATATTATGTGGTATGCACCGGAAGAGTGTGATACACAAGTAAGAGAATTGAAAGCGCGTAAGGATGATATAATTCAGTCAATATCACCCGGATATGAAGATGTAGCCTTTGAAATTATAAAGGTATCAGAAAAATCAATTACAGTGAAATCCAATCAGCCATTGAGTATTCTGAAAGAGAATAAGAAGATTAATTTGGATAGCAACGAAACAGAGTTTGTGATAAATAGAGGAGAAAAAATTCAGTTGCATACACCCACCTTCGATGGCGGAGGATGTTGGGAAATAGAGTTTGAATAATTTATTGTTAATATTGAGGAAATTTATTATGAACCGACTTTTAATTGTTGACGGTAATAATCTGTTGTTTCAGATGTTTTTCGGTATGCCTGCGAGAATCGTAAATGAACAGGGTAAAGCAATTCAGGGAACACTGGGATTTACAGGTGCGTTATTGAAAATAATTCGCAAAACGAATCCAACACACATTGCAGTATTTTTTGACGGAGAACACGAAAATAATCGCACCGCTTTTAATCCCGATTACAAGGCAAACAGAATGGATTACAGTGAAGTTCCTGAACAGGACAACCCTTTTTCACAGCTTAATGATGTTTATGATGCACTTGATTATCTTGGTATAAAGCATACTGAAACCATAAACTGTGAAGCGGATGATTTAATTGCAGGTTATGCGCTGACATACGGACAGGAGAATGAAATTATCATTTCATCATTTGACAGTGACTTTTTTCAGTTGATAACAAATCATGTATCTGTACTCAGATATCGCGGTGATAAAACAGTAATCTGTACACCTGATTATATAAAGGAAAAATTCGGCATCGTACCGTCGCAATATGCGGATTTTAAATCCCTTGTCGGTGATGTATCTGATAATATTAAGGGAGCAGATAAGATTGGTCCTAAAACAGCGGCATTACTTCTGAATGAGTTTGGCACTTTGCAGAATATTCTTATAAATGCAGATGAGATAAAGAGACCGTCAATCAGAGAATCTGTAACCAGAAATTCCGAAAGGTTGAAAATGAATTATAAAATTATCCGGCTTGACAATTCAGCATTGCTGCCATTTGAAATCAGTGAACTTAAATATACTTTTACTGAAATAACGACAAATGAGGTATTAAAGGGTATAGGCTTAAAGTAAAATTATATAATAATAAAAAATACCTTACGTAACCTATTGCTTGTTACGCTGCGTAATGCCTTACAATAGGGACTGTAAGGAGGTGAAAGACTTATGTCAAAATACACAACAGGAGAAATGGCTAAGCTTTGCAATGTTACTGTGCGCACGGTTCAGTACTATGATACAAGGGGAATACTCATTCCTGCCCAGCTGAGCGAAGGCGGCAGAAGGCTTTACAATGATGATGATTTGAAAAAGCTGCGGCTCATCTGTTATCTTAAGAATATAGGCTTATCCCTTGACAGCATTGCCGATATACTGACTGCTGAAAATGGTAAAAATGTTATTTCTACCATTCTTCAGGAGCAGAGGGCACAGCTGAAAAATGATATTGAACAGCAAAAGGAAAGCCTTAAGGAGATTGACGGCTTTTTGAATGAGCTTGAAAGCTGCAGGTCATTTTCTGTTGAATCTATAAAAGACATAGTAAATTTTATGGAGAACAGGCAATCGCTGAAAAATCTGCATATAAAAATGATTCTGGTAGGACTTGTTGTGGATGCTATTGAGATTTCAACAATTGTTCTCTGGATTGTTAAAGGAATATGGATTCCTTTTGCAGTCGGAATGGTAATCGTTGTTCTTCTCGTTTCGTGGATATTTAATGTTTACTGCAAAAATGTAGCATATATTTGTCCTGAATGCCACGAGATTTTCAAGCCGGAAAAAAAGGAAATGTTTTTTGCAAAGCATACACCGAAAACAAGGAAGCTCACATGCACCCATTGCGGTCACAAAAGTTACTGCGTTGAGGTAGGAAATAAACAATAATAAAACACCCTATAGTCAATTTGACTATAGGGTGTAAATTTTATTTATCTGAATTTTCGTCAGCATTTATGTCGTCGGAGCTTTTATTATAGATATAGTCTGTCAGCATTTGCTTATTCTCTTCTGTATTTATGCTGATAACACTGTTTCCCCTGATTGTGGCGTAATCCCATGTGCCCTCAAATGGTACTTTTGTCTGGTGCATATCACCGGTGATACAAAAGGCAGCCTGCATTACAAAGCTCATCAGCTCGCCCTTGCTCATATCTGTTTCAATATAAGGTGCTGATTTGTAAGCCATATTGTATAATCTGAATGGGCTTGAGTGCTTTGCACTGGTAAGGATTGCACTCATAACCGTACGCTGTCTTTCTGTTCGCACAAAGTCGGTGTCAATCTTTCTGATACGGCAGTAGGCAAGAGCCTGTTCACCACTGAGCTTGTACTTACCTGAATCAAGCTTTACGTGATCGTAGCGATAAGGGTGGCTTGTTACTTCCTTTGCCTCTGCTTCGGTAACATCAACCTCAACACCGCCGAGACTATCCACAAGCACCTTGAACATTTCAAAATCAACAACGGCATAACCGTCAATGTCAATGCCGAAATTGTACTCGATTGCATCCACAACGCCCTGATATCCGCCTGATGAACAAGCGGCATTCAGGCGCTGTTCGCCCTCAAGTGCAGGAATATATACCCAAGTGTCTCGCAAAAAAGATACCATTTTAATGCAGTGGTGCTTCATATCAAGCGATACCAGCATCATCGTGTCAGAACGTGTTTGTTCAGCATTTTCACCGGTACGTGCATCAACACCCAGCAGCAGGATATTTTTAACCATTGCACTGCTTTCGAGAGAATCGGCAGCAGCAAATTTATTTTCCTGCTTCTCGTTATAGTTTATTCTGCCCATAGCTACGGAGACGGAGCCGACGATAATAAGCACCAGTACAAGAATAAATACAAGTATGCTTTTACCTACAGATAGATGTGGCAGTTTGCCCTTTTTCTTTGGCGGCTTATCAGATCGGTTTTTGTGCGTCTTTTTCTGCCTGTCCGCCTTGTTTTGTTCAGGTTTCTGCGGGCTCTGATGACCGAAGAAATCATTTACCGTCTCGCTTCTGAAACGCTGCGGCTGCTCAGTATTATTCACATATGGCCGTGAAAAATCATCACAGGGGTTGATTCCGCTTTCTCTTCTTTGATTATCCTGTACCACATTTTCATTTTTCTGTCTGTTATTAAAATTTAAGTCAATCGGATTGTAACCGTAAAAATTTTCCTCTTCAGGGACAGTTCTGTCAATATCACGGTTACGGTTTCTTCTTTCGGGATTAAAGCCTTCATTTTCAAAACGAGGCATCGAATCACCTCCACAGATATATTACTGCATAACGTTATTAATTTCAACTAACAATTTGTAAATAATATTGACAATAAAAGTTAAGTCCTATAAAATAGATATGCGAGTTGGCTTGGCAGTTGCGTATTGCTTTGCAATATGAGGAAAGTCCGAGCAGCACAGAGCAGGATGACGGCTAACGGCCGCCGAGGGTGACCTTAGGGAAAGTGCAACAGAAATATACCGCCTCTTATGAGGTAAGGGTGGAAAGGCGAGGTAAGAGCTCACCGAGAGAGTGGAGACATTCTCTGCCATGTAAACCCCATCCGCTGCAACATCGACTAAAGGGTTGTTTGCTCGACACATAACTTTGAAGGATGGCTGGAGCGCTGGAGCAATTCAGCGTCGAGATAGATAATTGCCCATGACAGAACTCGGCTTACTGCCAACTCGCACTAAATTGCGTCTTTTTCCGTTATGCGTCGTTTTGTCAAAACAAATTTCGCATTTAAACAAATTGCTATGCAATATGAAACAAATGCTTCATTGTTTATCCTCTTCCCAAAAAGCTAATGCTTTTTAGGAACCCTGATTTAATTCCGCCCGGAAATTTGGTAATAAAATAATTTAATTATATTCATAAATGAGGTAATAAAAATGCTTGTAAATATGAGCTCTCTTCTGGAGGATGCACAGAAGGGGAATTATGCAGTCGGCTCGTTTTCCGTTGCAAATATGGAAATGGTGCTTGGCGTGCTTAAGGCAGCAAAGGAGCTTAATGCCCCTGTAATTTTACAGATTGCTGAAGTAAGATTAAAACAGAGTCCGCTGGAGATAATCGGTCCTTTAATGGTTGCGGCTGCTGAAAATGCAGATACGCCGGTGGCTGTTCATTTTGATCACGGCAAGACGCTTGAAAAAATCGGTCAGGCTCTGGACTTAGGCTTCACGTCTGTTATGTTTGACGGCTCACATCTTTCCCTTGATGAAAACATTGAGATGACCAAAAAGGTTATGGAAATGGCAGCAGAATATGATGCTGATGTTGAGGCGGAAATAGGTTGTGTAGGCGGTTCTGAGGACGGCTCTGAGGATATTGCCATTAACTGTACAAAGGTGGAGGATGCCGTACGTTTTGAGGCGGAGACAAATGTTGATGCCCTTGCAATTGCAATTGGCAATGCACACGGCAATTACAAAAGCACGCCGAAGCTCAGATTTGATATTCTTGAAGAGGTGGAGAAGAATACGGATTTACCGCTTGTTCTTCACGGCGGTACAGGTATTACTCCTGATGATTTTGTAAGGTGTTCACATACAGGAATCAAGAAAATAAATATTGCCACAGCTACCTTTGATATGGTTGAAAACACCGTTCATAAGTGCTATAATGAGGACAGCATTAAGGGGTATTACGATTTACAGGCTGCTGAGGTTGAGGGTGCTTATCAGAATGCGAAAAAGCACATACTCATTTTCGGAACAGATAATAAAGCGTAATATCACATTATATATAAGAGGTAAAATTTATGAAATATATTGAATTTGATATGTCAAAGCCACTTGACTTTATCCCAATCGGCAGAATTGCGATTGATTTTAATCCCACCGATATGTATATGCCGCTCAGCCAGTCCTCTAATTTTAACAAATATGTAGGCGGCTCACCTGCGAATATTGCTGTCGGTCTTGCAAGACTTGGTTGCAAGGTTGGATTCTGCGGCTGCGTAAGTAATGATCAGTTCGGTGATTTTGTTGTGGATTACTTTGATAAAGAGGGTATTGACACAAGTCAGATTACAAGAGCTAAGAACGGCGAAGGTCTCGGCCTTACATTTACTGAGATTCTTTCAAAGGAAAAGTCCTCAATCCTTATGTACCGTGACAATGTTGCAGATTTCTGCATGGCTCCTGAGGATATCAAGGAGGAGTATATCGCATCAGCAAAGGCTATTGTTATCAGCGGTACTGCTCTTGCGCAGTCTCCTTCACGTGAGGCCTGCCTTAAGGCAATGATGCTTGCGAAGAAGAATAATGTAAGAATTATTTTTGACATTGATTATCGTGAATATACTTGGAAATCAAAGGATGAAATCGCTGTTTATTACAGCCTTGTTGCTCAGAATGCGGATATCATTATGGGCTCAAGAGAGGAATTTGATTTAACTGAGGGTATTGTTGGTGTTAAGGATTCTGACCCTGAGTCTGCTAAATATTGGCAGTCCTTTGGTGCGGCAATCTGCGTTATCAAGCACGGCAAGGAAGGCTCAACCGCTTATACAAACGATGGCAAATTCTATTCAATCAAGCCTTTCCCTGCTGTTAAGCTTAAAGGCTTCGGTGGTGGTGACGGCTACGGCTCATCCTTCCTTTACAGCCTTTTACAGGGTAAGGAGATTATCGAGTGCCTTGAGTTCGGCTCAGCATCTGCATCAATCCTTATTTCTGCTCATTCCTGTTCAGATGCTATGCCGTCTGCAAAGCAGGTTGAGGATTTCATCAGAAAGAGCAAGGAAGAATACGGCGAAATGGTAGCCAGAGTTTAATAAAATACCGTTAAATTTAAAATCGTTTAGATAAAAATTGACCTGCTGATTTTAGCTGAGGTACGGTAACGAAGTATTGGTTTTTCGCAGAAATTGCCTGAAATACAGCCAAAAAGCCTCGCAAGACGCAAGTCTTGCTGCGATTTTAAGCAATATTTACAGACGAATTTCCTAAGCTACAAAACTGCGAAGCACTTAAAATTGTTAGATTTTTAGTTAGAATAAGGCATAAAAATACCATAAGGCTGACGCCTTATGGTATTTTTTAACGCAATTATAGCTGAAAAGATAATGATTTTAAGCAACACTTCGTTATCGCGCCTCAGCTTTATGTCAGCAGGTCTGTTTTGTTATGTTAAAAATTAAAATTGTTATATCCCCAGTGGTCTATTTCGGTATATTTTACATAGGTTCTGTCAGGTGAAACGCCGATATATTTTTTAGAAATTTCACAGATGCGCTTTGTTAAATCGTCATAGGCACTGTCTGATGCCTTGCCGAATATGGCAACCTCAAACATTGCACAAGGCTCGTCACTGCCCTTGAACCACATATCCTTCTTATCGGTGATTTCAACCATAAGCCAGCTCTCTGTTTTTCCCGGAATGGCTGTGATTGCAGAGCCAAGCTCAGATTTAATAATGGTTTTTGTTTCGGATAAATCCTGATTTGTTTTTGCTTCAATAAATGGCATAGCATTTGCTCCTTATAAATGTTTCTCAATAAATGCATCAAGCTTTTTGTGATATCCGACCTCATCGGTTTTTATGGACTGCGCGTGGATGGCGTTATCGACAAGATAAAGCTCCTTTTCATTTCCGCAGATTTCATAAAGCTCAATGCTCATTCCGGTCGGAACGAAATCATCCTCCTTGCCGTGAACAAAGAGCATAGGAACCTTTGCATTTTTGACAGCATTTCTTACATCGGTATCCTTAAAATCATAACCTGCAAATCTTTTGTTCATTGCATTTATTACTTTAAGAATTGTGTTTGTGTATTTCACACCTGCAGATTTTGCCACGTGGTCAAATTCATCAAGGGCACTTGTGTAAGGACAGTCGGCAACTGCCAGCTTAACCTGGCTCGGTACTTTATCTGACATCTGACAGACTGTTGCACCGCCCATAGAAACGCCGTGTATGATGATTTTTATATCCTGACCGAATCTGCGGATCAGGTAGTCCAGCCATTCAAGGCTGTCAATGCTTTCAAAATAGTCGTAGCCCATATAAGCTCCACCGCTTTCACCCTGTGCTACGTGGTCAACAGAAAGGAAATTATAACCCTTTTCTATGTAATATTGCATAAAGTTGGCAGGGTCACCGTTATGGTCTGTTCGGCAGCCGTGTGCAAAAAATACGAAAACATTGCTCTCATTTTTATTTAATGTCAGATAACCTTTCAAAAGGTCACCGCGTTCGGAGGTGATTGAGATTTTCTCCGTCTCCTGCTGCTCATTCCATTTCACTTTGTTTTCAGTAAAGGCAATCATATCACTGTAATCGGTTTTGTCACCCATTTCGGAAAGACGTTTGATTATGGACTTTTTCTTTTTTTCTCTTGCAGTGATTTCTTTATATCCGTCAATTGCTGCTTTGCATAAGCATCCTGCAGCAGCAGTCACAACACCGACTGCTATAAGTTTTTTATTCATTGATTTCAATACCTCTTACTTTTCTCTGCTCGGTCAGCTCCGCTTCCATTCTTTCCTTGTTCTTGCCGCTGATTTTGTAGAAGAACATAGGGATTGCACAAAGCAGAAGGCTCACACCCGGAACAACAGATACCAATGAGAACATTGCAAAACGCTGATTCATCGCAAGGTCTGTTGCCGCCATAATAACATCAGAGCTGAGCATTTTTTCAGGTGAGATTCCGATGAACATATACATTACAACAATGCCGGAGGTTGCCAGTGCATTGCCGAGCTTGTTCACAAAGCCCTGACAGGCTGAACCGAGAGCATTATCACGGAAGCCTGTTTTCAGCTCCATATAATCAAGGCAGTCGCCAATCATTGCGTAAGAGATTGTGTTGAGTACGCCAAGCGGAATACAGGAGATAAGAATAAACGGAATACAGATGTAAAGATTCATTGTAAACCAGCCGATGAGTGTGGTGAATATACTTGCCACAAAGCCGCCGAGACAGGTTACAATAACAATCTTTTTATAGTCGAACTTTTTCATAAGCATCGGCATAACGAGCATTGCTCCGAACATACCGACGATTGCGCATACCTGGAAGATTGTTTTTACAGTTGATACGCTTGCTTCAATTGCAGCAACACGCTCTGCGTCGCTCATACCCTCAAGCGGCTTGCCGATATAGAATGCATAACGTGCAACGTGAACTGCAGCAGCCTGCACCATATAACGTCCGCTGGAAAGTACACCCATAAGGATTACGAGCATAAGCGGCTTGCATTTGAAGATTCTGGAAAGTCTGGAGGGCTCACCCTTTACAGGCTTTACATCAGGGATTACAACTCTTTCCTTAACGTGGAAATAGGAGTTGGCATAAAGTATAATTCCAATAACGACTGTGAATACAGCCATTATCAGATATTTTGTTTTGTTATATTCAAGTCCGTCGGATGCGCCGAGAATATTCGGAAGCACCAGACCTATAACAAGGAACAGCACCTCAGGTACGGCAGAGCCAATACCGTTGAGAATTCTCGCAAATGAAATCGTTGAGCTTCGTTCCTCCGCATTAGGCGTCATTATATTCGGCAGGCTCCAGAACGGAACGTCCGCCATTGTGTAAATCATACCCCACGCAATATATACGATTGCGGAATAAATCATAAGTGATGTTTTGTCCATATTCGGACTCAGGTACATCAGTATAGTAAGTACGCCGATCGGTATGGATGCGTAAATGATGTAAGGACGCATCTTGCCTCTTTTTGTTGTTTTTCGGTCAACAATCATACCCATAAGTGGATCGTTGATTGCGTCCCATACCCTCGCCAGCAGCATAAGAAGTAAAACGAACATCGGTGCAAGCTGAAGAACATTAAGGTAGTAGTCACTGATGTAGCTCGACATCATGGCATAAATCATACCCTGTCCGAGTGCACCTATGCTGAATGCCCAGCGTTCTTTGTTTTGGATGTAATTTCCCTGTTTCATAGCAAAGCCCTCTCCTGCTTAAGCAAGCGAGATAAATCCGAATAAGTTTTTTATGTACGGATTTATCTCATTTGCTAAATCAAACGGTGAATTATTCTATTATACTGAAATGAGGATAATATTTGAATTTAACCTTGCCGAGAATTTTATCCTTGTGAACATATTTGTTGTCCCAGAAGCGTGAATCCCAGCTGGTATTTCTGTTATCACCCATTACAAAATATGAGTCGGCAGGAACTGAAAACGGTCCATAATCCCCTGAAGGAACACAATTTGTAACAAAGCTGTCGTCAAGCTGTATCTTTTCACCGTCAGTTTTTGTTACATAAACAATACCGTTTACAATTTCAACCGTTTCTCCCGGAAGACCGATAACTCTTTTAACAAAGCACTGTGTTTCGTCATCGGGATACTTTAATATTATTACGTCGTAGCGCTGGGGGTCTTCGTTTCTATATGCGATACGGCTTGCAATAATCCTGTCCTTTTCCTCAATGGTATTCTTCATTGAGCCTGTAGGTACAACTGCGTTGGCAAAAACAAAGGTTTTTAAAATCATTGCGGCAATAATTGCAATGACAATCGGAATGCAGAAATCAATTGCATCACGCAGCTTGCTTCTTTCCTTTTCAGGTTCAGGCTCGTTGTTAACATTTTCGTCAGCAGCTGCGATATGATGATTGTTTTCAAGAGATTCAACTTCTTTTGTGGGGCTTGTTATGTCACCGAGCTGTACCTCTGTGTCAAAAATTTCTGCACCGCAATTGGCACATTTGTACCAGTCATCATTTTTTATCAGTGTGTCACATCCGCACTTTTTACATTTCATTATTTTTTCTTCCTTCTTTTACCTACAGTGCCAAGAATCTCTTTAAGGGATATGATTTCGTCGTAAGGAGTAGCCTTATCCTTAACGGTGAATTCATCGGCACTGCTGTTAAACTGAGTGGACACCTCAGGCTTTATATCAGCGTTATAGCCCGAGCAGTCAAGATGCCTGTCGATATACAGCTTAATCATAGCATTCCTTTCTCGCACAATGGTGATTTTGTGCTTGTTTGAGCTGATAATGCTTTCTGAATGAATTTCACAATTATCACACTTAATATGAATGAATCCCTTTTCAACTGAAATCTTAATGTCATCATTTTCTGCAATTACACAGTTTTCCTCACCATTGTACTGGAAAGAAATTGTGAATTCATTTATGCCTTTCAGATAATCATATCTCCTGTCGCTATGGCCGAACTGGAATATCTTAACCTCAAACGGCTTAAGGGTCATATCAATTTTATCGCCGTAGGAATAACTGTCAAAGTTTTCCGTACCGCTTTCATTATACACATTATATCTTTTAACATCCTTAAGATTCTCAGGGCAGCCCATAAGCTTATTGAGAGTAAGAGTCAACGGTGCTTTTTCGTCAGTAGGATTTCTCAGTGCGATAATGCCGTCACCGTTTTCAGTCCAGCCGAAATAGCCGTAAACATTATTATCGTCAGGTCTTCCGCCGATGAAATTCACTTTCTGAAGAATATCGTAATTGCTCTTCTGCCACTGTAAAACAGATGCAAGTGTTCTCCACTTTGATTTGTTCATCATATTGTAGCTCAGATGAAGCTCATTAAACGCTTGACCTCTGCAGGCATTGAAATAGAGGTATTTTTCAAATTCCTCATCCGTATAATTAACCTTAGCACAGTTTCCGTATATCGGTTCGTGATTGTATACATATTTGTTCGGAAGCTGCCATGCCCTTGTGCAGTAGGAGTCGTAATACCTTGAGTCACGGTAGGTAAGCTCTCTGTCAAGCTGAGACTGCTTTTCAAGATTATCCGAAAAGCCGATATCCTGACTGTTTTGCAGCCATATGCTGTTGACATACTGAAGCCACCACGGAGAAGGGTTGACATAGCAGGTCATATTAATCCAGATATCCTTGCCCTGCTGCTTTCTGAGCTTGCGTATGTTTTTGAAAATTTCAATCCAGCCTTCCCACATTTCCGTGAAATAGTACATATCATTTTCACCGCCGACGGTGTGATTATGCTTTGGATTGTTACAAGGCTTTAAACAAAAGCCGTCAAACTTCCAGTAATTGATATCAAAGTCCTTTGTTGTTTTCAGAATGAAATCCTGAACGTTTTTCTGATAGGTTTTGTCCGCAATACAAATATCTCTTGCATGGGCATTGTAAGCTCCGAAGCCTTTTTTCTCCATTCTTTTCGCAAACTGAGCCTGATAATTATATCCTCCGCGAGGACCTAACCAGAGACCGAAGCTTGAGCCAAGACGCTTGGTCATAGCTGTGGAATCGTAAAGCTGATTGGGAAATTTTTTATTAAAGGACCAGAAAGGTGCTTTATAATCATTCCAGCCGTCGTCTATAACATAGGCATCAAGCGGTGGAACACCGTTTGATGAAAGATGCTTTTCAACCTCAAAAAAGGATTTTTCAATATTATCTGCATCAATATTGAGCATATGGTCATACCAGCTGTTGTACTGCATACGGAAATCGGTTGGAACGGCAATATCATCAATGTAGTCAAAGAATGCTCTTTGCACATCGACCATCATATTGCTTTTGGCACCGCCCATAATGGTTACAGGACAGTCAAATCTTCCGCTTATATTTTTGCCGAGATAGTATTTCACCTGGCCTATACCGTACACAACGGCATTGAAGGTTGCAGGAAGCTCACAGCCGAAAAACAGGCTGTCAATATAAAATGGCTGACCCAGTGCAGAGTGGTAAGGACTGAGCTCAGGGCCCTCAATATCCGTCGGTACGCTGAAATGTGTTTTTGAATTGATGATACCGATATGCTCAAGGAGAATGTAGTCAATGATTTTGTCATTGCTCTGAACAAAAGAAATCTGTTTTTTTAATGTGTTTCCGTCCTCGCCTGCCCAGAAGGACATTGTAACCGTAATGCCCTCGCATTCCGCAAAGGTGAAGGAAAGGCGGCCGCGCTCCTGCTTATGGTCTGTAACCTGAAGTCCCTTTGATGTGAATTCTGTTCCGTCGGTAAAGTGAAATAAGAATTCAACACTGTTTCCGTCAGGAACAAGATCCATTTTCGACAGGGTGTTTCTGATTTGTGATGCGTAGAGGTTGCCCTCATATACCTTGAATTCACGCTGGAGTATTCTGCTTTCAAGTCTTAACATAATTTAACCCTCTTGTTAAAATTCTTCTTTGATTTCTTCAAGTGCTTTTGCAAGCTGGTCCGGACAGGAGGTGCCTTTAAAGCCGCACTTAATACCCTTAAGTATACTGATAACCTCGTCCATCTGTCTCTTATACACATCTCCGAGCCCACGAGACTAAGGCGAATCTCGT
>UQVI01000002.1 GCA_900544515.1 uncultured Oscillospiraceae bacterium
CGAGATTCGCCTTAGTCTCGTGGGCTCGGAGATGTGTATAAGAGACAGATGTACACATATTGAATGTGATATTTTGCCGGGTGATGTAATTCAGGTACGCGATAACGGACGTGGTATACCTGTCGGTATTAATGAAAAAACAGGGCTTCCTGCTGTAACTGTTGTTCTTACCGTGCTTCACGCAGGCGGTAAATTCGGTGGTTCAGGCTATAAGGTATCAGGCGGTTTGCACGGTGTTGGTTCATCTGTTGTAAATGCTCTTTCTGAATGGCTTGAGGTTGAGGTTACGCAGAACGGACATATCTACAGCCAGAAATTTGAAAGAGGTATTCCTGTAAACGATTTACATATTATCGGTGATGCAGAGGGTCACGGCACTCTTATCAGATTTAAGGCAGACGAAGAAATCTTCCAGGAAACAACAACCTATGATTATGAAATTCTTGCAAGAAGATTAAGAGAACAGGCTTTCCTTAATGCAGGGCTTTCAATCACTCTTACCGATAAGCGCGGTGAAGAGGATAAGGGTGAAGAATTCTGTTATGAAGGCGGTATCCGCTCATTTGTTGAATATATTAATGTTAGCAGAGGACTGAATCCGATTCAGGAGGAGGTTATTCACCTTTCAACAACAAAGGGTGACAGAAGTGCTGAGGTTGCACTTTGCTATACCGATTCCTATAACGAAACACTTTTATCCTTTGCAAATAATATTAATACAATCGACGGCGGTACACACGAAACAGGCTTTAAGACTGCACTGACCAGAGTTTTCAACGATTACGGCAAGAAGTTCGGCATTCTTAAGGACAGTGATAAAAAGTTCAGCGGTGAAGATGTACGTGAAGGCATTACCGCTGTAATCTCTGTTAAGCTGACAGAGGCTCAATTTGAGGGACAGACAAAGGGTAAGCTCGGTAACACAGATATTACAGGTCTTGTTTCATCTATGCTTTATGAAAAGCTGATGACCTACTTTGAGGAAAATCCGTCTGTTGCAAAGATACTCATCAATAAATCCCTTGATGCATCACGTGCAAGAGAGGCTGCAAGAAAAGCAAGGGAAAACGCAAGAAGAAAATCTCCTCTTGAAAGCAATTCACTTCCGGGCAAGCTTGCAGACTGTACAAGCAAGGACCCATCAAAATGTGAAATCTATATCGTCGAGGGTGACTCTGCAGGCGGCTCTGCTAAGGAAGGCAGAGACAGAGAACATATGGCAATACTTCCTCTCTGGGGTAAGATGCTCAATGTTGAAAAGGCAAGAGTTGACAAGGTTTATTCAAACGAAAAGCTTGTACCGGTTGTAATGGCACTTGGTACAGGTATCGGTGAAGATTTTGATATTTCAAAGCTCAGATACCATAAGATTATCATTATGGCGGATGCCGATGTCGACGGTGCACATATCAGAACACTTTTACTCACTTTCTTTTTCCGCTATATGCCTGAGATTGTTGAGGGCGGATATGTTTATCTCGCGCAGCCGCCTTTGTTCAAGGTATCAAAGGGAAAGAAGAGTGCATACTGCTTCTCGGATGAAGAGAGAGATGCAAAAATTGAAGAGCTTGGCGGCGATTGTGATATCCAGCGATACAAAGGTCTTGGTGAGATGGATCCGTCTCAGCTTTGGGAAACAACTATGGACCCTGAATTCAGAACAATGCTCAGAGTAACAATTGAGGATGCACAAAGAGCATCTGAAAATTTCTCCATTCTTATGGGTGATAATGTTGAACCGCGTCGTGAATTCATTGAAAAGAATGCGAAATTTGTACAAAACCTTGATGTTTAAGTTGGCGGAAAAGATTGGTTCAAAACCATATTATTTCGACTACCGCCAACTTAAGCAAGCGAGATAAATCCGAATAAGCCTAAAACGACTTGATTTAGGCTACTGCCAACTTAAGGTTTGAAAGGTATTGAAGAAGAATGAAATTAACCTTTAAAATGACCGGCGAGGAATATTACAGAGCCTGGAAATACAAATGCAAAAAAGGCTCGATTAACAATAAAAATTGGATTTTTTTAATCATTCTAACGGTTATCACAGTTATATTTATTGTGGTATTAAAAGCAGGAATAATGCTGTATATGCTTGCCGGAATGCTCCTTTTTACAGCCATTTTTTATAATATGGGTGAAAAAAGATCTGTTATAAGTCAATTTAACTACTCGCCGATTAATAACGGTGAACATACAGTAGCTATTTATGACGAAGGTGTGGAGCTGATTAACAGCTATGAAAAAGTGTTTGCTCCCTGGCAGAGCATATTTGCAGTTAAGGAAACACCTGAATATATTATCATTCTATTGTCTTTCAGTAAGGGAATGGCTGTTATAAACAAACAAAGATATGCCGGCAATGAGCTTGACAGTGTGATAGGCACAATAAAATCAAAGGTTCATATTGAGGAGGGTAAAAGATAATGGTTCATTTTACTTACACCCCCTGTTTTGATGATTATATTTCCTTTGAAAAATTCAAGTTTAAAAGAAACAGGTCACTTCTTTTCACATACATAATCTGTGTATTTTTTATTGCAATCGGTGTTTATGATGTTATTGTTTCAAAAAATTATCAGATGCTTGTATTTGCAGTGGCAATGGCTTTTGTTGATGCTGTAACAGCATTTTATGAAATAAGAATAAGACCAAAAAGAAAAGTTAAAAAGCTGATGTCCTCTGACAGTAATTATTTGACTGCGAATGAAATCACGATTGATGATAAGGCAATTGAAATAAAAAATATTCCGAATGAAAATCAGGCAGGGATTGTGGCAGTTTACCCATATTCTGTAATGTCTGTAATTTATGAAACAACAGATTATTTTTACTTTTTTATCGGTACTGAGGTTAAAATCCTTGCAAAGAAAAATATTCCGCAGGAAAGTGCACAGTATGTTAAAAAAATAATCAGCAGCAAAAGAAATTATATGTATTCAAAATAACCTACACTATATAAATCCTTTGAAAGCGGAGGAAAGAAATGGATAATAATGAAATTCGTTATGACAATCAAAAAATCGTTGATGTAGAAATCAGTGATGAAATAAGAAAAGCATTCCTTGACTATTCAATGAGTGTTATTGTCAGCCGTGCACTGCCGGATGTCCGTGACGGTTTAAAGCCTGTTCACAGAAGAATTCTGTACGCAATGTATGATAATAACCTTTACCCGACCAATCCTTACCGTAAGTGTGCTACCACTGTCGGTGAAGTGCTCGGTCATTATCACCCTCACGGTGATGCATCCGTTTATGATGCAATGGTAAGACTTGCACAGCCGTTTTCTATGAGACATACACTTGTTGACGGTCACGGTAACTTCGGTTCAATAGACGGTGATCCGCCTGCTGCGTACCGTTACACGGAAAGCAGAATGAGTAAAATCTCAATGAAAATGCTTGAGGATATCAAGAAAAATACGGTTGATTTCGCGCCGAACTTTGACGACACGGCAAAGGAGCCTACAGTTCTTCCTGCACGTTTTCCGAATCTTCTTGTAAACGGAACAACAGGTATTGCGGTTGGTATGGCAACGAACATTCCTTCACATAATATGAAGGAAGTTATTGAGGGTATGTGCTGCCTTATTGATAATCCTGATGCACAGCTTGAGGATTTGCTTGAGCATATCAAAGGTCCTGATTTCCCTACAGGCGGTATTATTATGGGTGCAAAGGGCTTCCGTGAAGCATATGCAACAGGACGAGGAAAAATTTACGTAAGAGCAAGAGCGGAAATTGTTGAAACAAAGGGTGACCGCTTTAAGATTGTTGTAAGTGAAATTCCTTATGGTGTAAACAAAGCAAGACTGATTACAAGAATTGCTGATTTGGTTAAGGAAAAAAGGCTTGAGGGTGTAGCCGATGTTCAGGACTATTCCGACAGACGCGGTATGCATATTGAGGTTACTGTAAAGAGAGATGCCAATGCACAGGTTGTACTCAACAATCTTTATAAGCTTACGGATATGCAGGTTACTTTCGGTGCAATTATGCTTGCTCTTGTTGACGGTGTGCCAAAGGTACTTACTCTTAAAGAAATTCTTGAGCATTATATTGCTTTCCAGAAGGATATTGTAAGAAGAAGAACAGAGTATGATTTAAAGAAAGCACAGGAGAGAGCCCACATTTTAGAGGGTCTTGCAAAGGCAATTGATATTGTTGATGAGGTTATTGCCACAATCCGTGCTTGTAAGGGCGGTCAGTCTGAGGCAAAGCAGGCAATTATGGACAAGTTCGGCTTTGATGATCCGCAGGCAAATGCCATTGTTGCTTACCGTCTTGGTCAGTTAGCAGGACTTGAAATTGAAAAGATTATGAATGAGTTGGATGAACTTCACGAGAAAATTAGAGATTTTCTTGATATTCTTGCTCATGAGGAAAGAATCAACGATATCATTAAAACTGAGGCAAGAGCTATCGGCGACAAATTCGGTGACGAAAGAAGAACGGAGATTTCAGGTTTCAGCGGTGATGTGGATGATGAGGATCTTATTCCTGTTGAGGAGTGCATTCTTACTCTTACCGAAAAAGGCTATATGAAGCGCCAGACCGTTGATACTTATAAGGCACAGAATCGCGGCGGTCGCGGAATTATGGGAATGACCAGACGTGAAGAGGATGTGGCTAAGACGATGTTCTCCTGTTCAACACATGATTTTATTCTTATCTTTACAAATAAGGGTAAGGTATTCAAGCTCAAGGGATATGAAATTCCGGAGGCATCACGTACCAGCAAGGGTATGAATGTTGTAAATATTCTTCCTCTTGAGAACGGCGAGCAGATAAGCGCTATGGTTAAGGTGCCTAAGGAGGAGGACAGAACCTATCTCTGTATGGTTACAAGAAACGGTATTATTAAGAGAACTGCTCTTGACCAGTATGAACATATAAGAAAGAGCGGTATCATCGCAATCAATCTTGACGAGGGCGACGAGCTTTCTTGGGTTGATATTACCGATGGTGAAAGAAAGCTTGTTGTGGCAACGCACGACGGAATGAGCATTTGTTTTGAAGAAAAAGACGCAAGACTGATCGGCAGAACAGCAAGAGGTGTTAAAGCAATTCAGCTTTCTGAGGGTGACTATGTTGTGGGCTTTGCTGTTGAACGTGAGGGATATAATCTTCTTACCGTTTCCGAAACAGGCTACGGCAGAAAGAGTGAGTTCAGTGATTACCGCGTTCAGTCAAGAGCCGGCAAGGGACTGATTAACTACCGCACATCACAGTACGGCAAGGTGGCAATGATTGCTCCTGTCAACGATGATAATGATGTTATTATGATTTCCTCCGACGGAATTATTATCCGTACGCACGCTGACCAGATTTCAACCTTCCAGAGACCGTCAAAGGGTGTTAAGGTTATGAAGGTAAATGATGGTGAAAAAATTGCAACCCTTTCAGTTGTTGACAGACTGGAGGAAGAGGCAATTGAGGAAACTGCTGAAATTCAGGCAGATGAGAGTGATGAAGCACAGGAATAACAGGCAGTAATAAAGCACTGTGAATGATTCATACTAAAAAAGGTTTATTCGGTAAAAATTGTTATTTACAATTTGTTTATAGAATTTCGTAAGTTTTTGTTGTATAATGTCAAAAACCTTGTAAAGAGGAGTGAAACCAGTGGAGAAAGAATCATACAGTATAGATGATATCCTCTCTGAAGTGAAAAAACGCAGGGAAGAGCAGGAACGCGAGCTTAAGAAAAATTCTCCCACACAGGAAAGCAGGCCGCAGAGCTCTGAAGTAAAAAAAGAGAGCATACCCCAAAAGCCTGAAAAAAGAATAATTTCCGAAAGTATAGATAAAAAGCCTGAAAAGGTTAAAGAGACAGAGCCTGAATTTGATGAGGTTGTGATTGAAAAACAGGAAGCATCGAAGCAAAAGGCAGTTAAAGAAACACCTGAAAAGGCAAAGTCAACAGAAAAGAAGGTACCTGAGAAAGTACAGACCGATACTGCTGATACGGATGAAAACAGCAATAATATGGTTGATATTCTCAATTTTGCAGAACCGCTTGATGAACAGCTTCTTTTCGGTCCGACTGAGGAAAAGCCTGTAAAAGAAAAGTTTTTCAAAACTAAGAAGGGTAAAATTGTTAAAGCAATAATTATAATTCTTGTTATTCTTATTGCAGCAGCAGGGGCATTTGCTTTCTATTATGTCAATAATATGCTGAATCAGGTTACTGAGGATGATAACGAAACACCTTATGTTGCAACAGAGTATTACGACGGAATGGACTTTCTGCAAGAGGATTTCCCGATGATTGAAGAGCAGTCGGCCTATGATGTTTACAGCTACAAAGAGTACCTTAAGTATTGGTATCAGAATGGCGACCCTGTAAGATCCTCTCACGTGCTTAACGTTCTGTTAATCGGTGAGGATACCAGAGAGGAAGAAATTACCGATACATCAAGAGCGGACTCGGCAATCATTGCAAGCATCAATGTTGATACAGGTACAATTCATCTTACCTCTATTCTGCGTGACCTTCTTGTTTATTATGAGGTAAACGGTGAGGGACATTACGGAAAAATTAATGAATCTGCATCAGTAGGCGGAATGAATACTTATATCACCACGATTGAAAGGTATTATAAAATTTCCATAGATAACTATGCAGTGGTGAATTTTGCAAGCTTCCCTAAAATTATTGATGCTCTCGGCGGTGTGGATATAAACATTACAACTGCTGAGATTAATGAAATAAATAATCACCCTTACACCTATGGTGATGTCGGCGAGGTTTATATTGAAAAGAACTTTGAGGGCAACGAGGGTGTAATGAAGCTTGACGGTATACAGGCACTTGCATACTGCAGAATCAGGCATATTGACTCTGATAATGCAAGAGCGGACAGACAGAAAAATGTTTTGAATGAGCTGTTTAAAAAGATTAAGGGCTCAGGAACACTGGATGCCGTTAAGGTAGTTAACCAGCTTTCACAGTATACCAAAACAGGATATACAAAGAAGGAGCTTATCTCAATCGGCAACCTTGCTCTGAGAGACGGCTGGCTTAATTACGAAATTCAGACAAGGAATGTACCATCTGAAGAAAACAGTCAGGGCGGACAGAACTTCCCTATGTATAATGCTTGGATATGGATTGCTGATATTCCTAAGGAAGCATATGAGCTGCAGATGGCTATTTACGGAAAATCAAATATTCATCTGAATGAAAACAGACCTGATTACATTTCAATGGGCAAATATTAATAAAAAGACTGTCTCAGCTTTTTGCGAGACAGTCTTTTTATGTTAAGCTTAAAAGGGTTAAGCTGTCCTTTATTTATCGTTGATATCCTCAAGGGCAGTGCGGACTGCCTCTACGACAAAAGCAGTGAAGGTGCAGTTTTTTCCTGCAATCGCATTTTCAATCTGCTCAATGATATCATTGGGAAACCGTATACTCTTGCTTGTCGTCGGTGGAATTGTCGGTATTTTAAATCTTTTCATTTTTTTCTCCCTATAATAAAAAATGCGCAGCCGAAGCTACGCATAAAAAACGCATGGCTCAACTGTCGCCAAACATAACTAAACACAATGCACAAAAGTAAGCATGTGAATATAGAGCATGCATTTTTATCAAAAAATAAAAAGACACACTTACATTTTGTACTAAAATATTTAGTTATATTTGGCATTTTCATTTTATCATTATTAAAACAAATAGTCAATATAAAATAACCCACACGGTCGCTTTCAATTTCTTGAAAATAGCCATGTGGGTTACATACTTTTATAAAACGAATTAAATTAAAAACTTTGTTATAGCACCTGTGCATTTTGGTCGCGGTTTTATTTGAAATCCGAAATTAGTTTTCCTCTTTTAATTCCTCTAACGATATCGGCGAGGTGTCGATTACTTCAATTTTTCTTGCCTGCATCCAAAGAGATGGTGTAAGTCTGAGCTTATAGCCGTAGCCTGCATCCATTTGCCAATGTGCCATAGGTGCTTCAGGCAGACCGTAGCAAGCGAGAATCGTCATCAATACTCCTGCGTGACCGACGATAGCAATATTATTTGTACCTGTTTTTACACAGCCGTCAACAACCTTTTCAAAGGCATCGCAGATTCTGTGTGAAAACTGCGCATTGCTTTCACCGTAAGGTGCAGCGGCATATATATCACCGTGCAGCCAGTTTTTGAAATCCTCGTTGTCCTTAAGCTCTTCAGCAGTAAGCCCTTCAAATTCACCGAAGTTATATTCGATGAAATCATCAATTACTAAGGTGTTATTTTTTGGAAACATAATTTTTGCAGAATCAATACATCTTTTAAGCGGTGAAGAAAATACAGCATCAACCTCAGGATAATGCTTGTGTGCTTTGATTGATTTAAGAGATGATATACTATCTGTAGTAAGCGGCAAATCCGTATGCCCAATATACTGTGCGTTTAAGTTTCCCTTAGTAAGTCCGTGTCGGAAAAGATAAATTGTATAGGTTTTCATTGAAAAAAGCTCCTTTTAAAACGAAATATTACAAATAATTAACAAAGTCAAATTGCGTCTTTACAAATAGTAATATGGTGTTATAATACTATTTGTAATAAACGGAGGAATTTTAATGGAAAATAATTTACAGGATAAAAATTCCGCCAAACAGAACAAGGCGGAAAAATTATCAAAATTTGCTGAAATTCTCTCTCAGCTGCGCAAGGAGAGAGGGATAAGCCAGAAGAAGGCAGCAAACGATTTGGGGATAAGCCAGGCGCTGCTCAGCCATTACGAAAAGGGCATCAGAGAGTGCGGACTGGATTTTGTAATAAAATGCAGTGAATATTATGGAGTAACAACCGACTATCTTTTAGGTATAAGTGATAACCGAAACGGTGTTGATCTGGCATTTATATCAGAGGATGATACAATGGAGAAGTCATCCGTTCAGACATTAGTCCATGCCTCAAATATGATTCTTAATATGATTTCTTCAGCAAAGGATATAAGTGCAAGCAAGTATATTTATGATTATTATACATTATGTGTTTATCGCGGTGCACTTACTATGGCAAAGGCAGGCATACTGCCTAAGGAAATGTTTAAGATTGATTTTAATTTGGGCCGTGAGCTTGCATCAGCAGCGATTGCAGTTGAGGATGCACGCTTTGTATTTATTGAAGATAAGTCAAGAACCGGAACAGACCTTAATGAAAAAACTGCACTTCACTCAATTATAGAAAAAGCGGAAGAGCATATTCTTACAAGCTTTATATTAGAATAAAGCATATTGATTTTGTTCGGATTTAATATATTCAATGATGATCGCTGTGGAAATATCCGCAGCGATTTTTTTAAATGTAGGGTAATCAAGCTGTGAATTTTCATCACCGCCGTCGCTGATTGAACGGACAACCGCAAAAGGAATATGATTGGCAGCACAGGTGTGACCGATTGCACCGCCCTCCATTTCGCCGCAGATTGCACTGAATTCATCTATAAGCTTTTTCTTAAGTGCACTGTCAGCAATAAAGGTATCACCGCTGGCAATTGTTCCGCGATGTATTTTTTCACCGCAGTTTATTGCAGTTCGTGCCAGCTTTTCAGATAATTCTTCATCCGTTTTGATTTTGATTGTATTCAGTCCGTTGATAAATCCCAGCGGCTCACCCAGTGCGGAAATGTCAATATCATATTCACATACGTCTGTAGCAATCACGATATTTTTAATTACAACATCCTGTGAAAGTGAACAGCCCACACCGACATTGATGATTTTATCTACGTCAAAATTATCAATCATAGCCTGTGTGCACAGTGCGGCATTCACCTTACCCGGTGAGCACTGAGCAGCACATACCATAACCTCCTCAAGAAAGCCGCAGACAAACTCCACACCGGCAATATTGCTGACGGTTTTCTGAGTTATTTTTTCTTTTATTGCATTTACCTCAACGTCCATTGCACCGATTATTCCGAGCATAGCCATCCCTCTTTAAAATGTTCTAGTTGTGCATTAAAGAGCACTACCCAATATATAGTATAATTATAATATATATTAAGAACAAATACAAGAATAATAATTTTTTTATTGACAAGGCTTGTTCTTTTAATATATAATATCAAACGATAATGTGGAATTGTGTCCGCTGGTTTCAGCTTTATCTGACAAAAACGGATTTTATTCATTCGCAGAATCACCTTATCAATTTGTAATTGCCTGCACTATACCCGTGCAGAGTTTATAAAAGATTAAGACAAGTTTAGTCTTTAGAATGGAGTGAAAAAAATGAAGAGAACTTTCCAGCCTAAAAAGAGACACGCAAAGATGGAACATGGTTTCAGAAAGAGAATGTCAACAAAGAATGGTAGAAAGGTACTTGCTCGCCGTCGTGCAAAGGGCAGAAAGAAGCTTTCTTACTAATTACCGATTGGGAGTGATTAGGTGAAAAGCAAAACCTTAAAGGAAAACAAGGATTTCAGAAGACTGTATTACAGAGGCAGGACATGTGCCTCCTCCTGTATTGTTACTTATATTATGAAAAGCAGACTCGGTGAAACACGTGTTGGTATTACAAGCGGTAAAAAAATCGGTAATGCCGTTAAGCGTAACAGGGCGAGAAGGCTTATTCGTGCTGCGTTCAGTGAATATGAAAACAGTCTTAACGGCTGTTATGATATTGTTTTTGTTGCAAGAACAAGAACAGCAGAGGTAAAAATGCAGGAAGTACAGCAGCAGATGGAGGAACAGCTTAAAAAGCTGGGTGCACTGAGTTGAACAGATTAATCAAAAAGGTAATGATATTTCTTATCAGAACATATCAGTTTACAATCAGCCCCAGATTTTCACACGGCAGCTGCCGTTATAATCCTACCTGCTCGCAGTATGCAATTGAAGCAATTGAAATTCACGGTATTTTTAAAGGAAGCCTTTTGGCGATATACCGTATTTTAAGGTGCAACCCTTTTTCAAAGGGTGGCTGGGACCCTGTGCCCCCAAAGAAAAATAAAGAGGATAACTAATGAATAGTATTTTACTCGTTTCCAATGCCATTTCAAATGGTATTGCAGTTTTCAAACCTCTCTATTGGCTGTTCGGTAAATGTATGGAGTTTCTTATGGGAGTATTGGGCAACCAATATTTCCTCGCAATAGTTATATTTACTATTGTTACTCGTCTTTTACTTTTACCTCTGAACATAAAACAGCAAAAGACAATGGCGAGAACCACAAGATTACAGCCTAAAATTCAGAAAATTCAGAAAAAATATCCTGATCCGAAAGACAGGAATAAGCTCAATCAGGAAATGCAGGACCTCTATGCAAGAGAGGGACACAATCCTATGCAGATGGGATGCGGACCGATGCTTTTCCAGATGGTATTTCTTATGGGTATCATCGGTATCATTTACTATCCGCTTGCTTATGTTATCGGTATTCCTGATTTTAACGATAATTCACAGGCAATTTATGATGTGGTATATCCGATTTATCAGGATATTGTCGGTGACCAGAGAATAACCTATTTTCAGCTCGAGCTGCTTCAGAATTTCGAGTCTTATAAGGAAGTCCTTATGGAAAGCTTTCCAAAGCTGTTTACACCGGAAAAGTGTGAGGCTATTGCTGCTTATCGTGAGGGTATGAACTTGTTCGGACTTGATATGACAGCGTTTCCGCATTGGAAAGACGGAATTATAATGGTATTCCCTATTCTTTGTCTTGTAACATCTTTAGGCTCAAGTGTGATTTCAACAATTATTCAGAAAAAAAATAATCCGGCTGCAGGCCAGCAGATGGCGTCAATGATGATGATGATGCTTATGATGCCGTTCTTCTCTTTCTATATTTCATTTAAAGTTCCGGCAGCAGTAGGCTTTTACTGGATTATTTCAAATATTGTTGCAATATTCCAGCAGATATTCATCTTCAAGCAGTATCCGCCGAAGAAAACACAGGCAAGACTTATGGTTGAAAATACAATCGAACGTCGTTCTCGTGAGGAAAATGTTAAGAAAATTAAATAATTATCGGAGGATTATATGATAAAGGAATTTATCGGTACCGGTAAAACTATCGATGAGGCAACCCTCGCAGCTAAAACAGGTCTTAACGCACCTATGACAGCAGACGTTAAGATTGAGGTTATTACTATGCCGAAGAAAAAAGTTCTTGGTTTATTCGGCGGCTGTGATGCACAGGTTAAGGCAAGCTATGATGACGGCAAGAGGGAAAAGAAACCAAAGCCGCAGAAAAAGAAGCCTGTACAGCAGGAAAGAAAGCCTGCACCAAAGAAGCCCGAGCCACAGAAAAAAGCTCCGGTTGCGGAGAAAACAGAGCCTGTAAAAATCAGTGATAGTGATATCGATTTAGATTATGTGTGTGCTTATCTTAAAACAATGATTGATAGTTTTAAGGTTGAAAATGCAAAGGTTACAGCAAAGGTTGTTGACGGTGTTGTTGAGATTGACATCGAAAGTGACGATTACGGTATTATTATCGGACGTCGCGGTGAAACGCTTGATGCCCTTCAGTACCTTACAAGCCTTGCAGTAAAGAAGTCTACTGACAAGTATGTACGTGTTACAATTAATGTTGGTGATTACCGTGCAAAGAGAGAGGAAACACTCAGAGCACTTGCAATCAAGAATGCAAATTATGTAGTAAGATCCGGCAGAAGATACAGCTTTGAGCCAATGAATCCGTATGAAAGAAGAATTATTCATACAGCCGTTCAGGAGGTTGAGGGTGCAGTATCACGTTCAGTAGGCAATGGTATGGACAGAAAGGTTCTCATTGAGCCGGAAGGTGGAGTAAGGAGAACCGGCGGTAACCGTAATTCAAACAGAAGAGGCGGCTCACGCAGCAATTACACTGCAGCGAAGCCGGATCCTAACCGTGAGAAGAAGGTTGACCGTGCAGATATGCCGAAGTTTGGAAAAATAGAGGTCAACAAGGACTGATATAAATTTTATAATAAAATGGTGGGCACCTGCCCACCATTTATATTTTGATTTACAGAATATTTATGTTATAATAAGTACAGGAGGTGTATTCGTGTGAGTAAAACAATTGCCGCTGTGGCAACAGGAAACAGTGTTTCAGGCATCGGTGTTATCAGAATAAGCGGTGACGATGCAATTGAAATTGCGCAAAGGGTTTTTAAAGCAATGGATGGTACTCCCCTTTCATCGCTTAACGGATATACCGCTAAATACGGAAATGTATTTTATAACGGTGAAAGCTTTGATAATGCTGTGGCACTGGTTTTCAGAAATCCGAAAAGCTATACTGGTGAGGACGTTGTGGAGATATCGGTTCACGGCGGAATTTTTATTGTTGAAAAAACTTTGGAGGCGGTGTTTGCCGCAGGCGCTGTTCCTGCACAGGCAGGAGAATTTACAAAACGTGCCTTTTTAAACGGAAAAATCGATCTGGCTCAGGCAGAGGGCGTTGCTGCTCTGATTTCTGCGCAGGGACAGGAGGCAGCAAAGGCGTCTTTCAATTTACTTCAGGGTTCTTTGAGCAATAAAATAACAAAGGTTCTTGATGAACTAATAAACTGCAGTGCATCAATGGCTGCATGGGTAGATTATCCTGATGAAGAAATTCCTGAATTGCAGGAGGATGCTTTACAGGAAACTCTGGAAAAAGCCAAAAGTGCTCTTGATGGACTTCTTAAAAATTATGAAAACGGAATTGTTATGACACAGGGTGTTGATACTGCCATTGTGGGAAAGCCCAATGCAGGAAAATCGACTCTTATGAATATGCTTTCAGGAGTGGAAAAGAGCATCGTCACACATATCGAGGGCACAACACGTGATATCGTTGAAAATTCTGTCCGTCTCGGAAATATGGTGCTTCATCTTTCTGACACCGCAGGAATCAGAGAAAGTGATGATGTGGTTGAGGCAATAGGAATAAAGAAGGCTATTGAAAAAATTGACAGTGCCTCATTGATTCTTGCCGTTTTTGACGGCTCGTCACCGCTCAACGATGATGACAGAATGCTGATTGAAAGCTGCAAGGATAAGCCTTGTGTAGCGGTTGTTAATAAAACCGATCTTGAAAGCCGACTTGAAATAGATGAAATAAAAGCACATTTTGATAATATTGTTTTCATTTCAGCAAAGAATCAGGACGGAGCAGATGCACTTGAAAAGACGGTGAAATCACTGCTTGGTGTTGAGAATTTTGATTCCTCACAGCCGATACTTGCAAATAAAAGGCAGAAGCTCTGCGTTTCAAATGCGTATGAACATATTTGCCGGGCACTTGACGGTGCGCACATGGGTATCACCTATGATGCCATAAATGTTATGATTGACAGTGCAGTTGATGAACTGCTTTCTCTTACAGGTAAAAAAGCAACAGAAGAGGTTGTTAATAATATATTCAGTCGTTTTTGTGTTGGGAAGTAAATTGTTTATTAAGGTTTGCAGTTGTGAGAGAATAATGTATTTATAGAATAATAGTTTACTAAATTATTTATCACTTCAACGGAGTAATATATGGAATATTTTTCACAGGAATATGATGTAATAGTAATTGGTGCGGGGCATGCCGGTATCGAGGCCTGCCTTGCTTCGGCACGTCTTGGATGCAAAACCGCCGTGTTTACTATAAATCTTGACTGGGTTGGCAATATGCCCTGCAATCCGTCAATCGGCGGAACATCAAAGGGGCACCTTGTGCGAGAGATTGATGCGCTTGGCGGTGAAATGGGTAAGGCGGCTGACAAATACTCCCTGCAGTCGCGTATGCTGAATTTAGGCAAAGGGCCTGCCGTTCACTCCTTGAGAGCACAGATTGACAGGCGAGAATATTCCGCAGGTATGAAGCATACGCTTGAATTACAGGACAATCTTGATATCAGACAGGGAGAAATTGTGGATATCAGAAGATGCGACAATGGGATGTGGCAGGTAAAGACCAGGCTTGAAGCTTTGTTTACGGCAAAGGCGGTTATTATTGCTACCGGCACATTTCTCGGCGGTCGAGTTTATATCGGTGACATATCATATGAAAGCGGACCTGACGGAATGTTCCCTGCTACAGATTTGGCAAAAGCACTGAAAAAACTGAACATTCCTTTGAGGAGATTCAAGACAGGTACACCGCCGAGAGTCAACAGGCAGTCCATTGATTTTTCACAGCTTGAGGTACAGTGCGGAGATGAGGAAACTGTGCCGTTCAGCTTTGATACGGAGACACCGCCTGAGAATAAGGTGTGTTGTCACATCACCTATACGAACGATGATACAAAGCAGATTATCCTTGACAATCTTCACAGAAGTCCGATGTATTCAGGAAAAATTGAGGGCAAAGGACCCAGATATTGTCCAAGCTTTGAAGATAAAATTGTTCGCTTTGCAGATAAAAAAAGGCATCAGCTCTTCATCGAGCCGTGCGGTTTAAATACGGAGGAGATGTATTTGCAGGGTCTCTCCTCTTCTCTGCCTGAAGATGTGCAGCTTGATTTTATACATACTATACCGGGACTTGAAAAAGCTCAGGTTATGAGAACGGCATATGCAATTGAATATGACTGCGTTGACCCTACTGCACTTAAGGCTACTTTGGAATTTAATGATATTGATGGCTTATACGGTGCAGGTCAGTTCAACGGATCCAGCGGATACGAAGAGGCTGCGGCACAGGGACTTGTTGCAGGTGTGAACGCTGCACTTAAGATAAAAGGACAGGAGCCTCTGGTGCTTGATAGAGGCGGTTCATATATCGGAACGCTGATAGATGATCTTGTTACAAAGGGTTGTACAGACCCATACAGAATGATGACAAGCAGAAGTGAATACCGCTTAGTTCTTAGACAAGACAATGCAGATGTTCGTTTAACTCCTTTAGGTTATAAAATAGGCTTGATTTCGCAGGAAAGATATGATAAATTTTTAATTAAGGAAGAAAATGTTAAGAATGAGCTGAAAAGGATAACGGAAAAGTCAATTCCTCTTAGCAATGAATTACAGAAAATTCTGACTGATTGCGGTACAACTCCTCTTGACAGGGGCTGCAAAATGCTTGAGCTTATCAAGCGGACGCAGGTAACATACCAGGCACTCACCCTTGTTGATGATGACAGACCTGATTTGCCTAAGGAAGTATTTGAGCAGGTTGAAATCATGGTGAAGTATGAGGGGTATATTGCCAGACAGGAACAGCAGATTAAAGAAATGCGCAGAATAGAATGCAAAAAAATTCCTGATGATATAGATTATAAATCCCTTAAAGGTCTCAGGCTTGAGGCGGTGGAAAAGCTGTCAAAAATCAGACCTGAAAATTTAGGGCAGGCAAGCAGAATCAGTGGTGTAAATCCTGCGGATATTGCAGCACTCAATATTATATTGGAGACATTATGATTAACTATGATTTATTAAAGAGCGAGATTGACAGAATCGGTATCACCATTGATGAATATGGATTAGATCGATTTGATTCATATGCAGAAAGACTTGTAAGGTGGAATTCGCACGTTAACCTGACCGCTATAACTGAGCCTGATGATATTGTTATCAAGCATTTTGCTGATAGCTTGTATCCGCTGAGGTATATAAATATGAGCAAGGGGCAGAAGCTTGTTGATGTCGGCAGCGGTGCCGGTTTTCCGGGTCTGCCGTTATTGATTGCCAATCCCGGTATAGAGGTTAATTTTGTTGACAGTGTAGGAAAAAAACTTGCCTTTGTTAAGGATGTATTACGTAATTCAGGTCTGGTTGCAAATGTAACACACAAAAGAGCTGAAGAAATCGGAAAAACGGCTGAATATCGCGAGCAGTATGATTATGCAACTGCAAGGGCGGTTGCGCCGCTCAATGTGCTGTGTGAATATTGCTTGCCGCTTGTAAAGGTTGGCGGACTGTTTGTTTCACTGAAAGGGTCAACAGGCAAGGAAGAATTGGCACAGGCAGAAAAGGCAATCAAAGTACTTGGTGGTGAGGTTGTTAAGTTTGATGAATATGTTCTTTCAAACGGAGATAAAAGAAGCTTAGTAATTATAAGAAAGATATCGCAGACTCCGACAAAATATCCAAGAAAGTCAAAGAAAATTGATACCAGACCACTCTAAACCAATAATTATATGTCGAAGATAAAGGATTTCTCACTATGAGAAATCCTTTTTTTCTGTGAAAAAATGTGGTATAGTTTAGACAAGGAGATGAGGTGAGTGGATCAGATCATCCATATACCGACAGAAAAGCTGTTGCCAAATCCCTATCAGCCGAGAAAACAGTTTAAAAGCGAGGACATGCTTTCCCTGTCTGAGTCGATAAAAGAAAATGGAGTGCTTCAGCCGCTTCTGTGCAGACAGATTAATAACAGTGATTATTATGAAGTTGTTGCAGGAGAGCGCAGGCTCAGAGCATCTATACTCGCCAATCTTCAGACTGTTCCCTGTGTAATCATTGACTGTGACTATGAGTCAAGTGCAGTATTCTCTATTCTTGAAAATATCCAGCGCAGTGATTTGGACTTTTTTGAAGAGGCACAGGCAATAAGCCAGTTAATCAATCATTTCGGAATGACGCAGGAGCAAATCGGAAAAAAGCTGGGTAAAAGTCAATCTGCTCTCTCGAATAAGCTTAGACTTCTTAAACTTCCTGTTGAGGTGCGATATTTTGTCGAAAGAGAAGGTCTTACAGAAAGACATGCAAGAGCATTGCTCCGTCTTGAAAACGAAAAGGATATGTGGACAACCCTTAAGATTATTAAGGAAAGACATCTGAATGTTGAGCAGACAGAGGCTTATATTGACAGCATAACTGATAAAAAGGTTAAGCCGAAGAGAAATGTTGTCAAAATATTTAAAGATGTAAGAATTTTTGTAAATACTGTCAATAAAGCCATTCAGACAATGAAAGAAGCAGGTATTGATGCCGAGTCTGATAAGACTGAGACAGAAGAATATATTGAATTCAGGGTAAGAATACCAAAGGATGCACATAACGAAGGTGCACAAAACGCGGACAAGCGTACTAACTCTGCTTAAAACGGGAAACCGTTTTAACATATTCTCCTCTTTTCATCACGTGGAAAAAACGAGCGAAAGCTCGTTTTTTCTGCGTTTACAGATAAATACTTAAATATATTCATATTTTCTCTTGTGTTTCACATGAAACAATTGCACAAGATATTGAATTTCATTTAAACATTGTTTTTATGATAATTGCTTATCAATAATAGTGTTTATGTGTTCAGTTGCATATAAACTATATACGAAGATAACAATTTGATAAATATACACATTAGTAAATGCTGAAGAAAGGATGTTTCACGTGAAACATCTATATATAGTATGCATTAGAATGTTCATATACTAAAGTTTAAAAATTTTGTCATTGTTTCACGTGAAACCACTTGCACCCTGCTATATATATATTGTATAATGAATAGCACGGAGGTGCTGTTATGGGTAAAACCGTATCAATATTTAATCAGAAAGGCGGAGTTGGAAAAACTACCACCTGTATCAATTTTGCGGCTGCATTAGGTATGAAAAAGAAAAAAACGCTTCTTGTTGATATTGACCCTCAAGGTAATAGTACCAGCGGTGTGGGTGTTGATAAATCAGATATTGAAGCTTCAACTTATGATATGCTAATAAATGATGTTGCTGCAAAGGATATATTAATCCAAACAGAATTTAAAAATTTATATTTACTCCCTGCTAATATGAATCTTGCAGGTGCAGAGCTTGAATTGGCTGAAAATGAACACCGTTTCAAGGCATTAAAGAAGGCGTTGGCTCCCCTTGTTATGGAATTTGATTATATAATCATTGATTGTCCGCCAAGTTTGGGACTGCTTAGCTTAAATGCGCTTGTTGCATCAGACACCCTGATTGTTCCTCTTCAGTGTGAATACTATGCGCTGGAAGGACTCAGTCAGCTGATAAGCACTGTAAGAACTGTAAAGCAGAACCACAATGAGCATTTAGAGCTTGAGGGAATTCTTTTTACAATGTATGACAGCAGACTCAAGCTTAATCAGCAGGTTATGGACGAGGTTGACAGCTTTTTCCCTAATAAGGCTTACAAAACCCATATTCCGCGCAGTGTTAAGCTTGCAGAGGCTCCAAGCTTCGGTAAGCCTGTGCTCTATTATGAAAAATATTCAAAGCCAAGCTTTGCATACAAAAAATTTGCTGATGAATTTTTAAAGAAACAGTAAGAGGTGAAATATGGCAAGTAAACAATCAGGATTAGGCAAGGGTCTTAAGTCCCTTATGCTTGAAAATTCTGTTGATGATATGACAGCTACGAATATGCTGTCTATTAATGAAATTCAGAGAAACGAGGACCAGCCGAGAAAAACATTTGATGAGGGTGCTTTGCAGGAGCTTTCAGACAGTATTACACAGCACGGTGTATTACAGCCGCTTCTTGTAAGACCTCTTCCGCAGGGCGGATATCAGCTTGTTGCAGGTGAACGCAGATGGCGTGCCTCAAGAATGGCCGGTTTAAAGGAAGTACCTGTTGTAATCAGAGAGCTTTCTGATGTTGAAACGATGGAGATTGCTATCATTGAAAATCTTCAGCGTGAGGATCTTAACCCAATTGAAGAGGCAGAGGGCTTGCAGGCACTTATTGACCGCTGCGGTTTTACTCAGGAGGAGGTTGCTGTTTCAGTTGGAAAATCAAGACCGGCAATTGCAAACGCACTGAGACTGCTGAAGTTACCGCAGGAAATACGTGATATGACCAGAGACGGTCAGATTTCAGCAGGTCATGCAAGAGCACTTCTTGCATTTGATAATGAGCCAATGATTTATGAGGCAGCGCAGAATATAATCAGAAACAATTTAACTGTAAGAGATGTTGAGCGTCTGGCAAAAATGGCTGAAAAAACTGCCAGAACACGTACAAGCAGCAAGAGACGTGACTCATTCTATGATGAGGTTGAGCTTTCACTTACTGAGGTTCTCGGCAGAAAAGTAAAGGTTTATAACGGCAGAGGCAAGGGCACACTTGAAATAGAGTTTTACTCTGCTGAGGATTTAAAAGAAATTGCAAATAAGTTAGGAGAATAAAAATGCTTGATATTAAATTTGTCAGGGAAAACCCTGAAATCGTAAAGGAAAATATAAAGAAAAAGTTTCAGGATAAAAAATTACCACTTGTTGACGAGGTTGTAGCACTCGATGAGGAAAGACGTTCTGTAATGTCAAGAGCGGACGAGCTTCGTGCAAACAGAAACAAGCTTTCTAAGCAGATTGGTATGCTGATGTCACAGGGCAAAAAGGAAGAGGGCATGGCAATCCGTGAGCAGGTTAATGCTCAGGCTAAGGAGCTTGAAGAGCTTGCAGCAAAGGAAAAGGAACTCAATGAAAAAGTAACATCCATTATGATGTCCATTCCAAATATTATTGACGAGTCTGTTCCTATCGGTAAGGATGACAGCGAGAATGTTGAGGTGCAGAAGTATGGTGAGCCTGTAGTTCCTGAATATGAAATCCCATATCATACAGATATTATGGAGCGCTTTGACGGTATTGACCTTGAGGCGGCAGGCAGAGTTGCAGGCAACGGTTTTTACTATCTTATGGGCGATATCGCAAGACTCCACAGTGCAGTAATCAGCTATGCAAGAGATTTTATGATTGACAGAGGTTTTACTTATGTCGTTCCGCCGTTTATGATTCGCTCAAATGTTGTTACCGGTGTAATGAGCTTTGAGGAAATGGACGCAATGATGTATAAAATAGAGGGCGAGGATCTCTATCTTATCGGCACATCAGAGCATTCTATGATTGGTAAGTTCATTGATACAATCACACCGGAGGCTGAATTGCCTAAGACACTGACCTCATATTCACCTTGTTTCAGAAAGGAAAAGGGTGCGCACGGAATTGAGGAGCGCGGTGTATACCGTATTCATCAGTTTGAAAAGCAGGAAATGGTTGTTGTCTGCAAGCCTGAGGAATCAAAAATGTGGTTTGATAAGCTTTGGCAGAATACAGTTGACCTTTTCCGTTCTCTCGATATTCCTGTAAGAACACTGGAGTGTTGTTCAGGCGACCTTGCAGATTTAAAGGTTAAGTCTGTGGATGTTGAGGCATGGTCACCAAGACAGCAGAAATATTTTGAGGTTGGCTCCTGTTCAAACCTTACAGACGCACAGGCAAGACGTTTGAAAATCAGAGTAAAGGGCGAGAATGGAAATTACCTTGCACATACCCTTAATAATACCGTAGTTGCACCGCCGAGAATGCTCATCGCATTCCTTGAAAATAATCTTCAGGAGGACGGTTCTGTTCTTATTCCTGAGGCACTGCGTATGTATATGGGCGGTAAAGACAGGATTGTTCCAAAGAAATAATGCAGATTGCTTTAATCATCATTGGTGCGGCTGTATTTCTTTTATTTGCAATCGCCGTATTTGACAGGGTTCTGAATTTCGGAAACATTGCAGGAATGCTATTTGGTATAGCCTATATTGTAATCGGCTTGCTGATGAATCGTACCGATTCATCAAATCAGAAATATATTTTTATTATTGCACTTTGTGTTTTATTGCTCACAATTCTTAAAATGAGGGAAATCTATGCTGCAGGGAAAACAAAAATTTCATCGCAGAAGGTGATTATTGTTTTAGGTTGCAGGGTGCGTGGTGACGAGCCAAGTCTTTCGCTGATTAAAAGGGTTGACGCAGCATATAAATTTTTGCTTTTTAATCCGGAGTCTGTTGCAATACTCAGCGGCGGACAGGGAAAAGATGAAAATATATCAGAAGCACAGTGTATGCAGCAGTTCCTTTATACAAGAGGAATCAGCAAGGACAGGCTTATTTTGGAGGACAGGTCAACGTCGACGGATGAAAATATACGCTTTTCATTGCAGATTATTGAAACACTCGACCTTGATAGAAATGTTGCAATTGCAACATCGGAGTATCACCAGAAAAGAGCGGCGAATATCTGTAAAAAATATGGGCTTAACAGTACACCTGTTTCATCAAAAACAAAATGGACACTTCTTCCGACCTTTCTGCTCAGAGAATTCTTTGCAGAGATAAAGGAGAAACTATTGTAGTTATATTTAGGATGTCGAGAACGTCATCCCCACAAATGAATAGGAACATAGTTGTAATATCGTAGGGGCGGATTTCATATCCGCCCTCTATTTATAGTTTGATAAACTAAACAATAATTTATCCATATAAATAAACGATGCTCGTTAAGATATATAACATTTTTATTGACTATTTTTTTTAATGATGATAAAATTAAATTGCCAAATCAATTAAATATGCTTTCACAATTAAGCATACAGTTTTTATTTGTTAAAAACGCACGCTCTGTTTATGTATGCTTTTTGTGATGCATTTAATTGGTTTGGCGACTGTTGGGGCTGTGCGTTTTATTGCGTAGCTTCGGCTGCGCATTTTTTATTAAAAGGAGAAATTTTCAGATACCAACAATTCCACCGACAACAAGCAAGAGTATCCGTTTTCCTAACGATGTGATTGAAAATGTTGAAAAAACAATTCAAGGAAAAAATTGCACATTTACTGCATTTGTTGTTGAGGCGGTAAAGTATGTGCTTGAGAATGTTGATATATAAAATATAAAAACAGCCAATGAAGTTACAAGCTTCGCTGGCTGTTTTCTTACCTATTAAACCTTTTCCCAGAGGAGTTGGTTATCTTTGAATTGGGCGGTTATTTTTTCATTATCCTTAAGATAAGACAGATAGGATTTGACGGTGCTTCCTACAAGTACATACTGTTCAAAATTCATAGTCAGATTATAATCGTCAAAAATCTTTTTCAGCAATGCTTCAAAACACATTGATGTTGTCAGAGCATTCTCAATTTTATCCGCAATTTCAAGAACTTTATTGCGGTTAATCTGCACAAGTGTTTTTATATCTTCTGTTACTTGTGCATGTGCGGGAACAAATATTTTTGCCTCAATATTTTCAACCTGATTGAGTGTATTAAGATATTCTGAAACATCATAAATAAAAGAAATCTGATATTTTTCCAGAGTAAATTCACTGCTGATACAATCTGCAAGAAAAACAGTATCATCAGGAGTACGAATACCAATCATATCGAAAAAGTGACCTTTCAGGTCAATAACCTCAAGCTCTTTCGGGAAATCGGAATCACTGATATCGACGGCAGTGCTCTTTTCTGCGAGCAGAAATTTGTGCCGTAAATCCTTGCAGGGATAGCCGCCGTAAAGAAATGCAGGTTCTAAAATAGGGTTATTTGTAAAAGCTGCTTCAATACCCTTTGCAAAAATTTTGCATCCGGTTTGATTTTGCAGATATTTGTTACCACCGATATGATCAGCATTTGAGTGTGTATTAATGATCCCTTTTAAATTCCAATGATGTTCATCTAAGATTTTGCGTACCCTTCTGCCGGCTTCTTTATCGTTTCCGCTGTCAATCAGATAAATGTCAGTATCATTTTGTTTATATATTCCGATTTTTGCGGGGCAGTTTATGTAATAGCTCTGATCGCCAATCTTATTTAATTCGTACATTGCAGCAAAAAACTCCTTATTTAATCAAAATTATAGTTAAAGTATTCGTTAACAAATTCCGCCATATTCTGATCAACACAGTCAAGATCGCTGTCGTAAAAATCAAGATAGGCAATATGTTTTTCAGCATTATTAAAGGCTATCATACGAAAGTCACCCGGATAATAGAAATCAAGGTATTCGTTATTAAGGCAAACCTTGAAATTCCAGTTCCCAATAGTAAATTCATTTTGTGAAATAAGGTAAAGGTCCTCATCCTTAATCGGCTCATTTAAGAATGTGTAGGTGTTTTCGATTTGTTCAATCTGCTTTTTGTACTCCTCTTCCTCATAGGTTAAGTCTAAAACAGAGGATTGACTGGGGAATAAAAGCATATGCGTTTTCTGAGAATACTGATAATCAATATCTGTATAGTTGCCTAACTCGTCAAGGTCAATATCATAGTTGATTCTGTCCTTGTTATAAAAATTTTCAATACCGTTTACCGTGAAATTGGATGCACTGTGGATAACGGCAAAGCACAGCACTAAGGCTAAAAGGATAGAAACAGGAAGAACAGCAGAAAAGCTTTTGTTCTTTTTACACTTAGCATTCGTTTTGTTTTCTATGAAACTTATGAAATCATTAATATTCGCATCGATTATATTGTTTTTTGGGACAATAATTCCTGTGTTGCTTCCCATTAAAAGGGCAATAACAGATTTGTTGTCAACAATGCTTTTTATCTGTGCATATTCAATAACCGTTCTGTTTTCAACGCTTGTGATGTATATTTTGTCTGAAAAAATTGTATCATTTTCCATATGCTCGGTATTAAATATAGCGCGCTGATTTTTGAAATAGGATCTGCAGAATAAGCTTGGCATGAAAGCTGCATAAATAATAAAAATCAGTAAAACAAAAACAACGGCAATAATTAAGTTCAAAAATTTTCCTGTCTGTATGTTAACCGATATAAGCAGTGCTGTTAACGCAGAAAGAACAGATATCATAAAAATAGATGAGTTTCTGATTTGCTTTACGATTTTTACTGAAGAAAAATAATCTTTAGCATTTTCTTTTGTGATAAATCCTTTAAATTCAAAGCTGTTCATAATCGTCCTCCAATCAAGTTATTGTGAACAAAGCAAAGTCGGATTGCTTATTCCAGATAAAGTATAATTTCCTTTTCCTTAAGGCTTTTTTTGACATCTATGATACGCTGGTTGGATGAGCCGCGAAAAACGAGAGATATATCCTTTTTCTCCTCAACAAAACGTCCGTCAACAAGAATGTCAATGAGTCCGAGCATTTCTTTGCTGATGTCGGTATGCGCTCTTGATTTTTCCTTGCCAATGATTTCCTCAAAGGTGAAACCTGAGTAGCACCAGATATCCTTATTCGGAAATCTTTCCTTGAACATAATCAGAAATGGCAAAAGTACCTTCTGATTTTCAGGCTCGAAGGGTTCACCGCCGAGCAGGGAAAGACCATTTACCCAGTCAGGCTCACAGGAGAATAAAATATCCTCCACTGTTTTTTCCGTAAAAAGCTCGCCGAAGCTGAAATCCCACGTGCTCTGATTAAAACAGTTTTTGCAGTGGTGACGGCAGCCTGAAACAAACAGGGATGTTCTTACCCCCTCACCGTTTGCGATATCATTTTTCTTAATCTCTCCGTAATTCATATTGTCACCTAATACTAATTTTATTTTTATACGAAAATAGGCTGTCTTTTGACAGCCTATTATTCTATTATAAGTGTAAAACTCTTTCTTTAATCTCCTGTGTTCTTCCCTGATTCCAGAACTGTGTGCCGATGTAACCGCAGGTTCTTCTGGCAACATTCATCTTATCCTGATCCTCATTTCCGCACTTAGGGCATCTCCAGATCAGCTTTCCGTCACTGTTTTCAACAATCTTGATTTCACCGTCGTAGCCGCAGCACTGACAGTAGTCAGATTTTGTGTTCAGCTCAGCGTACATAATGTTATCATAAATATAACGCATTACCTGTAAAACAGCAGGAATATTGTTCTGCATATTCGGAACTTCAACATATGAGATTGCACCGCCCGGAGAAAGTCTCTGGAATTCGCTTTCAAATTTCAGCTTTGTAAATGCATCAATCTCCTCAGCAACGTGAACATGATAGGAGTTTGTGATGTAATTTCTGTCTGTTACGCCCGGAATTATGCCGAAACGTTTCTGCAGGCATTTTGAGAATTTATATGTAGTGGATTCAAGCGGAGTGCCGTAAATACTGAAATCAATATTGTTTTCAGCCTTCCACTTAGCACAGGCATCGTTCATATACTGCATAACCTTGAGTGCAAATTCCTTGCCGCCGTTATCGTCAGTATGGCTCATACCTGTCATATATTTTGTACATTCATAAAGACCTGCGTAACCAAGACTGATTGTTGAATATCCGCCGAAGAGGAGCTTATCAATTTTCTCGCCCTTCTTAAGTCTTGCAAGTGCACCGTGCTGCCAGAGAATCGGTGCAGCATCTGAAAGAGTGCCCTTAAGTCTGTTGTGACGACACATCAATGCGCGGTAGCAAAGATCAAGACGCTCGTCAAATATCTTCCAGAACTTGGTCATATCACCGCCTGATGAACAAGCAATATCAACAAGATTAAGTGTTACTACACCCTGATTGAATCTGCCGTAATATTTTGCCTTGTTTGTTTCAGGGTCAACGTAAGGTGTAAGGAAACTGCGACAGCCCATACAGGTATAGCAGTGACCTTCGCCGTTTTTGTCAATCTTATATTCAAGCATCTTCTTTTCGGAAATATAGTCAGGTACCATTCTTTTAGCTGTGCATTTTGCAGCAAGTTCTGTAAGATAGAAGAATGGTGAATCGTTATGGATATTGTCCTCTTCAAGAACATAGATAAGCTTTGGGAATGCAGGTGTAATCCATACACCGTCCTCGTTTTTAACACCCTGAATTCTCTGCGCCAGTGTTTCCTCAATAATAAGAGCAAGGTCCTTCTTTTCCTGCTCATTCTTAGCCTCATTAAGATACATAAATACAGTAACAAAAGGTGCCTGTCCGTTAGTTGTGAGGAGTGTTACTACCTGGTACTGAATGGTCTGTACACCCTTGCGTACCTCGTCACGCAGTCTCTTTTCAGTGAGATTTGTGATCTGCTCATCGTTCATCTCAAAGCCGAATTGCTCAGCCTCTTCAATAACCTCTTTGCGGATTTTCTCTCTGCTTATCTGAACAAACGGCGCAAGGTGAGCCAGTGAAATGGACTGACCGCCGTACTGGCTTGATGCAACCTGTGCAATAATCTGTGTTGCAATGTTGCAGGCTGTTGAAAAGCTGTGTGGCTTTTCAATCATTGTTTCTGAAATAACGGTGCCGTTCTGGAGCATATCCTCAAGGTTTACAAGGTCACAATTATGCATATGCTGTGCAAAGTAGTCCGCATCGTGGAAATGGATAATGCCCTCCTCGTGCGCATCAACGATATCCTGAGGTAAAAGAATTCTTTTTGTGATATCCTTTGAAACCTCGCCGGCCATGTAGTCACGCTGAACGGAGTTTACAGTTGGATTTTTGTTTGAGTTCTCCTGCTTGACCTCTTCATTATTACATTCAATAAGGGATAAAATCTGATTGTCAGTGGTATTCGCCTTTCTGATAAGCGAACGGTTATAGCGGTACTTAACGTAAAGACGTGCGACGTCAAATGCGCCCTGAGCCATAATCTGATTTTCAACGATATCCTGAATTTCCTCAACGGATAAAGCACGGTTTGCCTTTGAAATTTTAAATTCTACATATTCTGCAATTTCATTAATCTGACTCTGTGTCAGCTCCTCTTTTTTGCAGGCTGCGTTTGCCTTTGATACGGCTATCACAATTTTATTCAGGTCAAAATCAACCTCAGAGCCGTTACGCTTAATAATCTTCATAATCTTTTACCTTCTCATATATTACAAAATGGTTACATCCGAGTAACCGACTGTGTTAATCATATCAAATATTTAGTTGTGTGTCAATAGCAAAATGATAAAAAACACAATATATTGTATTTAATTATTTTGTAAGGCGAAAAAATATGTATATGTGGGATAATGGACTTTTGTCTGTTTCACGCGTGAACAACCATTTTTCCCTTGTTAAAAAGCAAAAAAACAGTTACAAAGTGCTGTGAAACAAAATTGATAAAAAGTAAAACACCTATTCATTGAATAGGTGTTTTACTTTACTTGTCTCTAATCTGAAAAATTTTTGTCAAACTCTTTCCGTCGTTCATTGCCGTACTCTGCATCAAAGCCGTAGGGCAGGTATTTTTCGTCAATCACTTTTTTATAATCTATATCCGTGAAGAAATTGCAGAACTCAATATCAACGTAGATAAATTTTCGGCTTTCCTTATCGGTCAAAGCATAAATTATTCCGGAGTAATCATCTGTCATAACTGCACATAATTCGTAGGGGAAGCCTGTGATTCCGTAGATGCTATAATTTTCCGAGTTTTTCAGGGATTTCAATCGAGCGTATTCCGTTTCGTAATCCTCTTCGCTGCAGACGTAAACAAGTACACCGCAGTAGTTCGGGTCAAAAGGATTGTAATATTCGTATCTGAAATCTTCAATCAGTGCTGATTCAGGTATCTCATTTGGAAAAATATTGTTTACACCAAGAAGGTTGTTTTTGTAGGTTCCGTTTTCGCCAAGTATTTCCGAGTATCTGCGTGTGTCTGTTATGGTTTCTTCTTCAACCCATGTCTTTACAAAATAGGTGCAGATACCGATTGCAATGACGAAAAGGACAAGGATTAAAAAAGCACAGATGATTTTTTTCTCTTTTTCCGCACGGTTATACAGCAGCTGATACGGTATCTGATTATCGGCTATCGGAATTTCCTTCGGCACATAGTTTGCATTATTCAGCTGTGTGCAAAGGCTGTCTACTGTATCAGGTTTTGTATTAGCCGTTTGAATAAGCTCATTTATTAATTGTATATTGTTGTCAGTTTTCGACTTCATCTCTTCAATATGGCTTAAGAGATGAGCAGTAATATCCGACTCGCCGTTCAGTATAGCCTTTATAGAGCTTATAGAAAATTCATATTTTCTGAGTAGGGCAATCTGCTTTAATCGTTTAATATCCTCTTCGCTGAAGGTGTAATTTTTTCTGCCGGTATAGTTTTCATTGTAAACAGGGAAAACAAGTCCGTTTCTTATATAATGTCTTACGGCTTTGTCAGTCAGCCCTGTCTGGGTGCAAACTTCTTTGATTTTCAATAGTATGACCTCCCTTTTTAGTATAACATATACTTTTACCTGAGGTCAAAGTCAATAGAAATTTTGATTTTTTTATATCCATTCCTTAATTATTTCAGGATTTGCAAAAATTTCATTGAGCTTATTGATGAATGGTGTTACATCACCCATATCAAGTGCTCTGTGGTCAAAGGCAATTGTAAACGGCAATCTGTAACCGGTGCGTATAGTACCGTCCTTTTCTGCAATCGGTACAAGCTGTGATGCACCAATCGCAATTGCACAAATCTGCGGTGGAATAATTTCAAGAAGGGTGCATATACCGTTCCAGTCACGGCAAACAGAGCCGAGATTGGATATGGTGATTGTGCCCTGCTCGATATCGTGCTTGGTCAGTCTGTCCGTTTTCGGCATGGAGTAGTATTCCTTTTTTGCTTTTCCTGTTAAGGTTTTAACCTTGTGCTTGCCTGTCTTTGAGCCGATAAGTCTGTTTACGGTCTGAATGATTTTTCCCTGCTTAAGTCCCTGAAGTGTATTGTCCAGTGATACCTCAAACATAACCTCGTTCATATCCGAGTTGTTTGCACGTCTTGCACTGTCAGCAATGGCGTCACGCATCTGAGTCATTGTTTTGTTATGCATATTGTGCATATTGATTGTCATCATTTCGCCTGTTTTTAAAATCATCGGCATAGAAATGTCAATTTCCTCAAAGGTCTTGACATTTCCGCGAACAAGCTTTCTGTTGAATTCAATATGTGAATTCATAACAGGGCATGCCTTGAGTCCCTCGACGATGACTCTTAACAAAATGGTGTTGAGTGTGAGCTTTGTTTCAGGTGTTGCATCCTTGTTGATTTCTTTCACAACATCAAGAAATTTTGTGATTTCAGGTTCGTATGATAATGAAGCGTGGGGAATTGTTTCCCAGCTTTCAGATGTCATATTGGATACAATCTTTCTTGCAATTCCGAAATGCTCGTTCTTGATAATAGTTCTGTTTGATTTCATAATATAAACTCCTTAATGGTAAAATTTCATATTTTCGTTGAGCCGCTGCCCAACTGACAATTCATATTTTACAGTGGAATTTGTCTGAATTCTATATATTACACTTTACATTTTCGCATGCAACCACCGGTTGCAACCGCGAGATTTCGAGCTTTTTTGAGAGTTACCGAAAATTTCTGCTGTTTTTTTCTTTTGATTTTAAGCTTTATTGAAAAAAGTATAAAAACGTGTTACTATATAAAAAATATATACAATTTACAGGTGATAAAATGGAATGGGAATTCAATCTTCCGGTTAAACTGATTTTCGGAAACGGCAAAAGAAAAAATATTGAAAGTTATATTAAAGAAATCGGAGGCACAAGGGGTGTCCTTGTTGCGTCAAGGAGCTTTGCCAAAAACGGACTCGCTGATGAATTTGTTGAACTGAGCGGCGGACTGATTAAGGGTGTATTCAGTGACGTGCGTCCGAATCCGACAACAGATAATGTGGATGCCTGCGTTAAATTGATGAGGGAGCTGAAGGCTGATTTTGCAGTGGCACTGGGCGGCGGCTCACCTATGGATTGCTGTAAGGCAGCCTGTGCAATTGCAAAGGGTGATGATGTTATCAGCTCATACCATTCAGGCTCAAAGGCAATTGATGCTGCTGAGGCAATTCCGATGATTGCGGTTACAACAACCTCAGGCACAGCATCGGAGGTTACCAATATTTCTGTTCTGACAGATGTCAGCCTTAACCTGAAAAATCCGATGAATGATCCAGTAATGTACCCTAAGATTGCAGTCGTTGATCCGGAGCTTACGCTGACTGTTCCGCCGCAGGTTACTGCGTCAACGGGACTGGATGTTCTTGCTCACGCGGTTGAAAGCTACTGGGCAACTATTCACCAGCCTGTATGTACTGCCTGTTCAATCTATAGTGCAAGGCTTGTTTTTGAGTGGCTTGAAAAAGCGTATAATCATCCGGATGATTTGCTTGCGAGAGAAAAAATGGCAGAGGCATCCATTGTTGCCGGTGTTGCTTTCAGTCATCCAAGAACAACAGGCTCCCATGCCTGCTCGTTTCCGCTGACGAATATTTATGGCGTACCTCACGGCGAAGCCTGTGCATTTACTCTTGATTATTTTATCCGATTCAATGCCGACAATGCAGATGCCGACGGCAGAATAACTGCACTTGCGAAAGATTGCGGTTTCAATTCACCATACGAAATGGCGGATGAAATTATGGCAATGAAAAAGAGAATGGGTATGAAAACCACTCTTTCTGAAATAGGATGTACGACTGATGAACAGATCGAGGAGCTTACAAAAAGGAGTATGTCCATGCTTATGGAAAGAAATCCGATTGCTCTTACGGAAAACGATATTTTTGAAATGTATAATGCATTAAAATAGAGGACAGATATGAAAGATTTGTGGAATAAATATAAGGAAGTCATCACATATGTGATTTTCGGTGTGCTCACAACGGTTGTAAGCTGGGGCTCGTATACCGTGTTTGTGAATCTGCTTTCAATGAAGGTGTTTGTGGGCAATCTCCTCAGCTGGATTTGTGCCGTTGCCTTTGCGTACATTACAAATAAGCTGTGGGTGTTTGAGTCAAAAAGCTGGAAGCCGAGTGTTATCGGCAAGGAAATTGTAAGCTTTGTTGCCGCGAGAGGTGTAACAGGCGTGATTGAAATTGTCTGTGTTCCTCTTCTTGCAAAGACAGGCTTTGATAATATTTTCTATAACATCCTTGAAAAAGCAGATATTAAAATGAATATCCTGTTTACCGACGGCATTTATTCAAAAATTGTCCTTGCTGTTATCGTGGTAATCGTAAACTATTTCCTCAGTAAGTTTCTGATATTCAAAAAGAAAAAGGATAAAAGCAATGATTGAGTATTTTGATATTAAGGGCAAAAAATTATCGCAGTCCCTTTATGCTTTGCTGATGAATTTTGCTGCTCGCGGTTTGTTCATTCAAACATTGTTATTTTATCGAGTATTGTATTACAAGTTTTAAACATTTTATCCTCTTCATATATTTTATCATATAGTTCAGTAACAGAGAGTCCGGTAAGTGTAAGTATAGTACTGTGATCATATTCATTGTTGTATTTATCAAAAAATTTCGAGAGTATGCAAAGCTGCGTGGCAAGATTGCAAATATTGTCGTGATAATCGGATACTCTGTTGTAATTGAGAATAAAGGAATGTAAAAGCTCAGGGTTTGTGTTATATTTTCTTTCTGTTTCATTCATAACTGATTTCCTTTCGTTATATGATTTTTAAATACTTGAAATAAAATCCGCTATGCCGTATAATATTTTTGGCACAGGATTTATTTTTTGTGTTTGTTTAGGCTCTGTACTTTGTTTTAGCGGACTGGGTACAGAGTTCTTTTTTTGCTCAATCTGATAATATCACCTTAAATCATTATAAAATAAAAAATGCGCAGCCGAAGCTGCGCCAAAAATGCATAGCTCACGTCGCCAAACGATAATTAAACATCTACACGAAAAGTAAGCATGTGAAATTTGAGCTTGCATTTTTATCAAAAAATAAAAAGACATGATTACGGTTGGTGTTAAATATTCAATTATCATTTGGCATATTCCGTATCTCATTATTGTGAAACTATGTCAAATAAAAAAGCACAAACAGCTAACAGGCTGTCTGTGCTTTTGGTATATCATACTATTATATTATTTCACAAATTCCTCAGCGACTTTGGTAATGTTTTCAGCTGAGAGTCCGAACTGCTTAAGAAGGTCAACGGCAGGACCGCTGTGGCCGAATTCATCATTTACGCCGATTCTCTTAACAGGGGTAGGGCATTTTTCACTGAGCACTGAGCAGACAGCCTCACCGAGACCGCCGATAATATTATGCTCCTCAACCGTGATTACCTTGCCTGTTTTCTTAGCAGATGCAATAACAAGCTCCTCATCAAGCGGCTTGATTGTTGCAATGTTGATGATTTCAGCACTGATACCCTTTTCAGCAAGAGCCTTGCCTGCCTCGATTGCCTCAGCAACCATAAGACCGTTGGCGATGATTGTTACATCTGTACCCTCTGCTACGACCTCACCCTTGCCGATTTCAAACTGATAGTTATCATCGTGGAACACAGGAACTGCAAGTCTGCCGAATCTGAGATATACAGGACCATCGTAATGATAAGCAGCCTTGACTGCTTGCTTAGCCTCAACATCATCAGCGGGGCAGATAACAACCATACCCGGAATTGCTCGCATCAGTGCAAAGTCCTCACAGCACTGGTGTGACGCACCGTCCTCACCAACGGAAATACCTGCATGTGTTGCACCGATTTTTACATTAAGATGCGGATAGCCGATTGTGTTTCTTACCTGCTCAAATGCTCTGCCTGCGGCAAACATTGCAAAGCTGGATGCAAACGGAACAAGTCCCATTGTGCTCATACCTGCAGCAACGCAAAGCATATTTGCCTCTGCAATACCGCAGTTGATATGTCTGTTCGGATATTCCTTTTTGAATATACCTGTTTTTGTAGCCGCTGAAAGGTCAGCGTCAAGAACAACTAATTTATCTGCGCCCTCTGCTGCAAGCTCCTTAAGAGCATTACCATAGCTTTCACGAGTGGCAACCTTTTTAATCTCTGCCATAATTATGCCTCCTCAATTTCTGCAAGTGCAGCCTTAAGCTCAGCCATTGCAATATTATATTCTTCTTCGTTAGGTGCTTTGCCGTGCCAGTCAACCTGATTTTCCATAAAGGAAACGCCCTTGCCCTTAACCGTTTTCATAATGATCCCGAAAGGCTTATCACTTTTGTGGAAAGCATCGAATGCTTTTTCAAGTTCATCAAAATCATTGCCGTTTACGGTTATAACATCAAGACCGAATGCCTTGAGCTTTTCGTCGATAGGTTCAGCACTCATAACCTCGTCGCACTTGCCGTCAATCTGAAGTCCGTTGCAGTCGATGATAACGCAAAGATTGTCAAGCTTATATTGGTTGGCAAACATAAGAGCCTCCCAAACCTGACCTTCTTCAATTTCACCGTCACCTAAAAGCGTATAAACATTGATTTTATCATTACCTATGTATTTTGCACCCTTAGCCATACCCACTGCAGTGCTTATGCCCTGACCAAGTGAGCCTGTTGACATATCAATTCCCGGTACAGTGTTCATATTCGGATGACCCTGCAGATAGGAATCAATGTGACGAAGAGTAGGTAAATCCTCAACTGGGAAATAACTCTTATGTGCAAGTGCACTGTAAAGACCGGGTGCACAGTGACCCTTTGAAAGAACAAATCTGTCACGGTCAGGTGCAGCAGGATTCTTTGGGTCGAGATTTTTCATCTCTTTAAAATAGAGGTATGCAAAAAGGTCAGCCGATGAAAGGCTTCCGCCCGGATGACCGGCTTTTGCTCCATAGGTGCTTTCAATGATTCCCATTCTGATTTTTGCAGCATAGGAGGAAAGCATTTTTTTTGTTTCTGTGTTCATAGTTAAACTCCTGTATATAAAATATTTTTAATTAATCTGTGTGTAGAAGGTGTCAAGAACAGTCTGCATCAGCTTATCCTCGTCAGGATAAAACTCTGCATATACCACATCGCCGTAGTCAACTCTTGTGCTTGGCTTCATCTCACCCTCAAGCGTTGTCGTTTCAAAGTCGGTAATGTTCTTTGAAATAAGAAGTGACGCCAGATAGGTTACATCTGAAAGAGAAATATTTGTGGTGCTGTAGTCCATTGCAGTTGAATAAAGATTACTGATAATGCCGAAATCATTCATAACAGCCGGAATAAGCTGTGCTGCAAATGCCTTGATATACTGCACCTGCCTTGCAGTTCTGTTAAGAGATGCGTTAACGGTATCCATATCTCTTGTTCTTACATATTTTTCTGTCAAATCACCTACGAGGTGAACGGTATCACCCTTTTTGATTCCGAGATTATCAAAATTATAAAGTGACTGCACGGTTACACCGCCGATCGCATCATTTATCGGTGCAATTCCGTTAAGGTCAAGCGCAAAATATTTGCTTATTGGTACATTATATAATATACGGCTGAGTGAGGTCGTTACGTTTGTAGCTGATGTATCTGTTCCGTTACCGTAAGCGTAGCTGAGACAGAGCTGCATTTTCTCATTTCTAAGGAAGATATTATTTTCTGAATAAAGATCAACCTCAACCATAGTATCACGTGGAATTGCCAGTGCTTTTGCCTTACCTGTTGAAGTGTCAACTGTAAGGATTATATTGGCGTCTGCCTGACCGGCTGTGCCGACAACACCGTCTTCCAGTCCCAGATCACGCTTATCAACACCAATAAATGCGATTGAAACGATATTGCTGTTGTATACATAATCGTGACCGTTATAGGAAATCTTTTCCTCATAGTCCGTCTGGGTTGTGACGTTTGTCAAATCACTTTTTCCCTTCTGTCCCAAAAAGAAGAATGTGCCCACAAATGCAAAAATAATCACAAGAATGATAATGAGGACAGAAAGGGCAACCTTAGCCGCAGCAGGCATTTTTTTCTTTTTCTTCCTTCTGCTGTGGCTTGAGTGTGAGGAATGAGAAGAATGTGAACCTGATGAATGATGATGGTGATGGTGTGAGCCGCTGTGGTGGCGGTGATACTGCTTTTCCTTCATCTTAAAATCATCCGCAGACGCAGTGCTGCTTAATCCCGGATTTTCAGACGCTGTGCTTGTAAGCATTTCATCATCAATTTCAAATGTGCTGTTGTTTGTGACGGTATCATCAACGTCAATCGGAAATTCGTCACTGTCAAAATTTTCTAAGTTAGGGTCAATTGGTTTTTTCATCGTTTGTCAATACTCCGCAAATTAAATATCTACTGCTTTTCTGGTTTGTTATACAGGTTGACAGAATCACAATTTTACTTGATTCTGTGATTGGTTTGTCCAGCTCAGTTCTGACATTTTTCAGAGCCGAATCAGGATTTTGTACGTATTCCTGAAATTTCTCTACAACGGTGGTATCAGCGAAATTAAAGGAATTCATTATGTGACGATCATCATATTTGAAGGCTGATATTACCTGATAGGTTAATTTTCTGCCCGGTGCGTATATATAAAAATATGGGTGTGCGTCAAAAAATTCCTTATCTTCAAATTTGTGCAAAGTGGTGAACATTGTGTCACCATAGCCGTTGTGTCCGTATATAACAGTGAAAGCATCGTTAAAGTTTTTATGGTTTATAAGCTCTGTGTATATCGCACCGCTTGCAGACCAGCTTTTGTCCTCAGCCTTATGCTTGAGATAGAATTCATCATTCGTTGCATTCTGCACAATCGGATGGTCAACATTGGTATCATCAATCTTAATCCATGCATATATTTCGTCATTCTGCGCTTTAAGTGATTTAAAATCAATCGGATTTTCAACAAGACTGTCAGATGAAGCTATGCGTTTGGTAGTTGATGAAGTGGTTGTCGGTGACGGTTTGGATATACTGTTATTATATAATTGTATTCCGAAATAAACACCGCAGAAAACAAGAACAAATACTATAATGAAAATAAGTATAAGCTTTGCGGGGCTTTTTTTTCGTTCGTTTTTATTTTCTTCATTGTTTTCATCAAAATCATTTTTTATCAAAATAATCACCCTGAGATTAAAAAGACCTGTTTACCAATAAAGGCAAACAGGTTTTTCTTATAAGTTATTGAAATTACTCAGCATCCTTTTTCTTAGCTGCTGTAAAAGTTGCAATACCAGCACAAGCAATTGCGATACCGCTTGCAGCTAAAGCTAAAGACATACCTGTTGCAGGAGCCTTTGAAGAATTGTTCTTCTTTGTTGTTGTAGTAGCATCTGTACCAAAATCAACAAGTGCGTTTACGATTACTTCGCCGTTATCGTAATCTGCGATAGCTTCAGCAGAGATAAAAGTAATTGTTAATGAACCGTCCTCATTGTAAGACAGTGTGTAATCTGTACCCTCTGCAAGACCTAATTCCTCAAGATTCTCTTCCCAGCCTGTAAGTGTTCCCTCACCGACATATGTGAAAGTGATTGACTTAGGATTTGTTTTATCAGGAGAATAAATGATGTCTGTATCAGTAACAACACCGTTTACCTGAAGAGTAGGCTTTTTGTTGACAGCAGTTGAAGCTGTAGGACTGTTAACTGTTGCCGCCATTGCAGGAACAACAGACATAGCGAATACGGAAACTGTCATTATTGTCGCCATAACAAAAGATAATATTTTTTTCATAATAAACACCTCTATATACTTTTACATAGATATACAGTAATACAATATTTGATTAAATTATATCACCGGAATTTCGTTTTGTAAAGACTTTTTTTAAAATATATTATTACAAATCTGTC
>UQVI01000003.1 GCA_900544515.1 uncultured Oscillospiraceae bacterium
ACGAGATTCGCCTTAGTCTCGTGGGCTCGGAGATGTGTATAAGAGACAGGTACCATTTTGAGTATGCGTTTCATAAAGACCCTGTTCTATACTGTATCTTATCTCTTCACCTGTTGCAGAAATACAATGGCCGTGTCTATTATAGACAGACAAATCCTCACCTTCAACATCCAATTGCAAATTAACATTACCATATTCACTGGAATTCTCAATTGTTATACTTTGAACATTGCTGTAATCGTTTAACGTTAAAACAAATTCCCCAGCACGAAGCGTGTATAACATTGCCGTCGCTCTGTCCTGTTCACTGCTATAGCATTCGCTGCCGCCGGAACCAACACCTGCAGTTATATTTTTTTCACCTAACTTAGATGCCTTTTCGAGCTGCTCTGCTTTTTCGTTACCCCACTCCGTTTTTATACGATTCCATTGCTCTTTGTCATCCATATCAGCAACATATATTCTGTAAAACAATTTTTGTTCATTAATACTGCCTGCCGAAAGCAAGTCTCTTTCGCCTGCCATTGCAACCATAACACCGAGTGTTTCATAGGTCGGTGTCTTTCGGTCGACTGCCAAATTCAGTCCGAAGCCTCCGCCGATAACAAGCACAAACGCAAGCATTGCGGCAGCAGTTCGCCGGAATATAACATTCTTTGAGAATTTTCTTTTATCCGTTGTGATTTCAAAAGCCCTTTCAACTGCTTTTTCTGAAGGCTCAAAGGCTGAAAAAGTCTCTTTATAATTATCTTTATTCTTATTCATTTATCCATTCATCTCCTAAAATAGTCTTAAGCTTTTTTCTTGCACGACACAGCCTTGTTTTTACCGCTGACTTTTTCAACTTAAGTATTTGAGAAATATCGGCAACACTCATATCCTCATAGTAAAACAGGTGTATTATCGTGCGTTCCTTTGTATCAAGTGACATAATTGCCCTAAACAAATCAATATTCTGCGTTTTATCAAAAACAGCAATATTCACCGCATGATCAAGAGGCAGTTTCCGCTTTCTGAAAGGATTTTTTATATAATCCCTGCTTTCATTCACACTGACCGCAGTAAGCCATTTTTTCAGATGCTCCTCATTATTAAAAGGTTTATTGTATTTCCATAGCTTCAAAAAAACATTCTGCATAACATCTTCGGCATCACTGCTGTTTTGCGTAATGGAAAGTGCTATCAGATAAATACGTTTATTATTTTGCTTTACAGCACTTATAAATTCATTCTCCGTCATTATGTCACCACCCTTTCTGAAAGGTCCTTTCACTTATATAACGATGTAAAATTCTAAAAGGTTACCGGTTAAAACTAAAAATCAAAAAAATTTAGTACAACAAAAAAACGGCTCAAATGAGCCGTTTTAAACAGTTTTATTCTATTATGCCTTTTTTTCTTCCTTATCTTCCTTCTTCTCTTTAAAGAGGAGCTTATCAACAGGGAAATAAAGGAAAAACTGAAGAGCTGAGCAAACCGCTGTTGCAATATTCAGAGCGAGAGCCTCTGCCCAACCCCACTTGTTGATGAACAAGCCGTAAAGTGTTGGTGAAAGCCAAGCTGAGAAACAAATAAGAGCAATTGTGAAAATTATGTAAATCGGAAGAACAACTGCTGTATTTGCACCTGAATTGAATGTCTTTTCCTTGTTTACAAAGAAAGCAACAATCTGAGCAGCAATGTTTGCTACATTAAATGCAATAAAATAACCGAGACCGCCGTCTTCAACAGGATAATCAAATACAAACCATTTGAAAGCAGTGCCATACATTTCCTTAACCTGCGGAATCAAAGGAATAAGATTAACAAGTGCAAACTGAACGATACAAGCAAGAAGAGAAACAACAATGAACTTTACAAACTGCCATGCTGTAACAAGCCAGGAGCCTTTTTCCTCCGCCATATTGTCAATGTCTTTTAAATTTTTCGCCATAATTTTTACCTCTCAATTCAAAATTTATCAGGAATATTATATCATTATACTTTAGTTAATGCAATAGCGATTTAAAAAAGTCCGATAATTGCAATAATTGCCCATATCACAAGTGCTGCAATTCCAAAAACAACAGCAAGGAGAAGCAGAACAAGCAATATGATAATCAAAAGAACAAAAGGTCCTTTTTTACTCTTTTTAACTGTATCTTCAAATTTCTTTTCTTTAAACATTTCAGCGGGAGCCGGATTACTTTCATCGTAAATCGGATAAATAGGAAGCACTGCATCAGAATCACAATAACCCGGATTCCACAGCAAAGGCTCTACTAAAGAGCGAACACTCTCTGCACCCTTTATAAATTTACCTATACTGAGATGTATTGTATCAAGCAGGCTGTCAACTATATTCAGAAGCCCGCAGGTAAGCTTGTATTCTCTTGTATCCGGACCATAAGGAGAATCACCGCAGTAAAGATTCTGAATAAGTTCCAGAAGAAAATCAATCACTTTATTATCAGCAATATCAGCAATATCTGCCTTTTTAAGACCGCTTTCCTTTTTGCATATGCGCCATACTTTTTTGAATGTAAGCTTATCAAGGAACTTACCCACCGGCTTTAAAATCCAGCCAAGCTTTTTAATCTTTTCACCGGGAATAGAAAATGCATCTGACATTTCAGCCAGGCGGTCAATATCATAACCCATTGCCCAAAGAACTTCACGTATCATACCAAAGAAGAAGCCCTTCATATATTCATCAAAGGATTTACCATTCGTATCAATACCAGGAACATCTTTAATTGTGATTGTTTCAACATCAATCTTTGCATTTTTAGGATCAAATGTAACTTTTCTCATAACCGGCGGACAGCCTACCATAGCACCAACTGCCACATCATAAAATCTGTTACCTTTTTTTGAGGTAACATAGCTGATATCGTGAACATGAGTATGCCCTGTAAGCATACAATGCAATCCAGCATCCGCAAAGATTTCACGTGTAATTTCATGATTTCTCTGCATATTTCCGCCACCGATTATCTTGTAAAACGGAGATGGTGAAATCATTGGATGATGTGTCATAGCAATTACATACTGATCATTATCCTGTGCATCCTTAAGCTGTTCAAGAATCCACTCCATACAATCATCTGAAAATCCGGAACCACGCTCACCTTCAGGCTTGTAATTCGTATCATCATTAAGTGCAAACAAGCGATATCCCGGCGCCAGCTGTACAACATAGCTCATGGATTCCTCATGAGTTGATATTGCTTCATTCGGTCCAAATTCATAGTACATATCCCATAAATCATGCCTGTCCTCAACTGCAGGAACCTTAACGACCTCATCACCAACATAACCATCAGCGACACCGCCGTCACGGAAATCGTGCGTTGCTGTAATCACATATACTTTTTTACCCTTCTCTTTCAAGTCTCTGAGTATTTCAATAAATTCATTATGTGATTCAATTTCACCGTCACGTGTTGTGTCACCTGCAAGAACGATGATATCCGTTGAATCATCCTCACACAGCATATCAAAGCCTGCTTTAATAACCAGATCGCTGTCCTTGATTACCTTCTGTGATTTTGACTCAGCCTTTTCATAAGCCTTACCTGCCGTACCAACTTTTCTTGAATAATAATGAGTATCCGCTACGAACTGGATTTTAAGCGGTTCATTATTACTGCCATAAATTCTGCTACCCATTTTCCATTCCCCCATCTGTATTTTCAAGGCACAAGGATTAAGCCTTCATTACCTTAAGAATTCCGGATTTAATACTTTCATCAAATGTAAACTCCAGTGAACCTTTATTTCTCTCATGAAATGCGATCTCTTTTCCATCAAGATAAGCCTTATAATCAGCCTGATCGGAAAGCGTTACCACCATAGTATACTTTTCATTTTCACCATAATATTTAAAAGAAATTTCAGCATATGTATCCGTAGTATGCTGATAATCAGTCCAGACATCAAAACCTGTTGTAACCGTTTGCGGTTTAAAGTATGCATTTGCCCAGATACAAATTGGTGCTGAAAGTCCACCGAAATTGTGGAACCAACCGCCACGCTTTGTTGCGATACCAAAACACTCATATGTATTATATGTGAAATCTGTTTCATCCTTCCACATATCAAGAGCACGCTTTGCAATCTCAAAGGCAAAATCTGCCTCGCCGTTATCAAGCATTGTTTTCCACACAAACCACTGATGGCTCATCCACACATTACCATTCCAGTAGCCGTCATCAAAATAATAGGATGCTGACATATCGACAGCAGAAATACCTGCCTGTGACCACATTTCATTTGGATTTTTAATATGCGCAAGAATTCTTTCTTTTCGTTCACCTTTAACAGCACCGGCAACAATCGGATAAATTCCGTCCATACCCTTGTTCCAGTTCTCACCATCATCAGTCCTCATAATGCCTGTAACATTTCCCTGCTTATCATAAAGCGTATATCCGAAATATCCGCTTTCTTCATCCCATGCAAGCTCATTAAGTGCTTTTGTGGAGCACTCAATATCCGCATCATAAATCTTGATATCGTCAAGTCGGTCAAGAGAATATGCTACCATTTTCATAATCTTGCCGGCACGGATAATCTGTGCCGTTGAAAGACACGGACAGGTATATTCCTGTGCATATTTTGCCATCATCTCAACCTGAGCGGGATAATCATCCATGCCGCAGTGTGAATACCAGTAATCATATGTGGTAAGCAATCCATTATTAAACTTAGCGCAGGTGGACTTATGATTCCTTCCACGCAAAAATTCATAATAGAGCTTTGCTTTATCATAAAGAAAGGCAAGACTTTCTTTATCTTCAGTCCTCTTCAAAAGCTCAAGATATTCAACAAACTGTGTCGGAACAAGTGAGCCGTGAAGTAAAAATGCAAAGTCCTTATTCGTATCATCACACAAGTACATGTCCAGTGCATAACAACAGAGATCCTTTGAAAATTCAAGAAGTCCCATACCGATAAAACCACTGTCCCAAGTGTAAAAGCTGTCCCATCTTTTGCCGGGTGTGTGATGAATCACATTTTCACCGTGACGATAAACAGGATATACAACATTTGTAAGAAGTGTTGATTTTAAAATTTCAGTTGAAAGTGTATACTTTTTACCTGCTTCATTGAAGCAAATATCATTATCGTCCTTTTTAGCCTTTTCATAGATGCTTTCATATTCTGCGTCAGAGAGCGGCTCAAACTTTTCATTAGACAAAACCACATATTCAATATGTGATGTATCCGGCTTCACGAATATGGATTTGATAAGTGTATTCTGGAAAAAGCCTTCATCACTTGTTTTTCTCTTAAATGAGCCTGAGAAGGTTTCCTTCAAATCATCATATGTGTGGTCACCGTTTGAAAGGCGGTTAATCAGAGCATCCTCCAGTGATCCTGACTCCAGTGTTCTCTCTCTTGTGTTCTTATTATGTGTGAGAACATAAAACGGCAGATCCACATCCTTATAGGTCAGCTTTGTTCTGTGTCCTGATTCCAAAATTTCTGTCTCAATTTCAGGTGTGTAGCCAAAAGAAACCTTCTCGGCGGTCAGCTGCGCCTTATCGTTTTCCTCGATTACTGCAAGAAAATCAAGTTCAATGCCTGCTGTGCCCAAGCTTTCAAATGTAAACGCATTCATATATGGAAGATATGCAAAGGTCAGCTCATCACTATGTTTAAACACAACCTCTGTACCGTTCATATCAAAATGCGCGTCACCGTCTGTCACTGTTTTATATCTGACAGCAAGCACAGGCTTTTCAAAGGTCTCCTCTTCAGCATTTAAGGTATACGAAACCTTATCGCCCTTTTCACAACCGAAAGGCTTAAGATTAAGGAAATGAACGTGATAATTTTCACATCTGTCACCGAGACCCTTTCCCATATAGAAATCCTTATCGGCAAACATTCCCTTGAACATACCGTCAGGATTTTCCTCATCCCACGGACGTGAAACCTTATAAGTATATTCATCATAATCATTGGCTGTTTTAAGCACACATTTTTCAGGTGTATTCACCTGGCAATAGGTAGGATAAGGGAATTCAAGCGCACTGAAAACATTTAATATACAGTTCTGAGAAAGCGGTGTATGATTAAAAAATTCACAGCGCATCAGATATGCATCATCTTTGATTTTGGAGAAGGAAACATCGGCATAAACCTGATCCTTCCACATTAATTCATATCTGTATGAAAAATAGGAATAATCGCTTTTACAGTTCCACAAATGATAATTTGACGGAACAGTCACATTGGGAACAGAGGTTGCACTGTTCCAGAGTGTGGGATGAACGGAAAAATCAAATCTTGCGCCGACACCTGCCAGCTCATCAATGATTTTTGAAAGTCCCATATATTTTTTTGAATAAGGTCCCCATACAGGCATTACCTTTTTTTCAGTATTGTTTCTGCTCATATTATAAAATCCTTTGTCAATAAAATATGTCAGCTTATTATCTAACTTTTACACAAATTTGTCAATACATATTCACACAAGTGACATTGACAAAATATATATTATAAAGTAATATATATACAAGATTTAATATTATAATACAGGCATTACACCATACTGCCTGAACGAGGGAGAATTCATGAACATAGATGCAAATGTACAAAAGATTTTATCTTTGCTTTTAAAAAAATGGATAATCATTGTTCTGTTTGCCATAATCGGAGCAATACTCGCAGGATTATATACACATTATTTCACAACTCTCACCTATTCATCCAGTGTGGAATTTCTGGCATATGTACAGGATTCCAACAAAGAGCTCGCCGACTCCACAAATGCGTCGCAACAGTCAAGCAACACAAGCAAGATGAATTATGCAATCAAAATGCTTGACACATATATTGAATTATTCAAAACAAATGAATTCAATCAGACAGTTGCAAATGAGATAAACAAAGAATACGGCACATCATATACTGCCGGTCAGATAAAAGGCTCTATTACAATTGAACCTGTTACAAATACGGCTATGTTTAAAATCACAGTTATAACCGGTGACCCTGATATGTCCTATCAGATTGCACATCAGCTTGAAAAGAGTATACCAAGCAAAATGGAAACCGCAAATAACGGTATGGTCAGTGCCTCCGTTGAGGATATTGCCCTTAAGGCAACCACATCGGAAAGTCTTGGCTATTCAAAGAAATGTCTGTTCGGCTTTATTGCCGGTGCAGTTCTTGCTGCTGCATATATCATTCTCCGTGACCTGCTTGACATCCGTATTAAAGGAAATGATGATTTAAGCGAGCGATACGGAATTCCTGTTTTGGGTACAATCCCTGAATTTGAATTGAAGGCATCGGCTTCAAAAACAGTGAATAAGGAGAAAGGAGAACAGAAATAATGGCAAAGAAATCAAAAAAAGCACTTTCTTCACAGGCAAGCTCACGTTTTCTTTTGGACAAAGCTCCGATACCATCAGCGCTGAAATTCAGAATTGAGGAATCATACAAAACAATAAGAGCAAATATTATGTTTTCCGTTATGAAAAAGGGCTGCAAAATGATTGTAGTTACCTCCTCTGCTCCGAATGAGGGAAAAACCACTACCACTGTCAATTTGGCAATCAGCATAGCTCAGGCTGAGCAGAAGGTACTGCTTATTGACGGTGATTTAAGAAAGCCTAAAATTCATCAATATTTCAAAATACCGAATGCACCGGGTCTTACAAATTATCTGGGCGATAAAATTTCAGGCAGAAGAGGCTCAGATTTATTCAGTGTGATTCATCCTACAGAGTATAACAATCTCTGTGTCCTTTGCTCAGGTACAATTCCGCCTAATCCCGCAGAGCTTTTAGGTTCTGAGCTCATGACGGAATTTCTTGAGGATGTAAGCAAGGATTTTGACTATATCATTATTGATACACCGCCTATCAATGTCGTTTCCGATTCGCTTCCGCTTATCAGAGAATCCGACGGCGTTGTACTTGTAGTACGTTCAAATCAGTCAACACATCCTGAGCTTCAGAGAGCACTGGCATCGCTTGATTTCATTGATGCAAAAATTTTAGGCTTTGTCGTTAACTTTGCCGAATCAAAGGCAGGAAAATACGGAAGATACAGCAAATACAGCTACGGTAAATACGGATATGGTAAGTACGGCTATGGCACTTATGGCGGATACGGTACATACGGAAACTACAAAAATAATTCCTATGAGCCAAGAAACTAAGGGGTGATTTGCAATGCTTATGAATAACCTTGTAGAAACTCATTGCCATATACTGCCCGGAATTGATGACGGATCCACTAATGTTGAAACAAGCCTGAAAATGATAAGAAAGCTGCAGGCACAGGGCGCACAGGCAATCATACTTACCTCTCATTATTATTCAGATTCCATTTCACTGGATGATTTTCTTGAAAGACGCAATAAGGCTTTCGCGGAGTTAAGCAGTGCACTGCCTGAAAACAGTCCTAAGCTTATCCCGGCTGCAGAGGTTTATATCAGTCAGTATCTGTTCAGCAATGAGCATCTTGAAAGAATCGCAATCGGGAATTCCGGTTATGCTCTGATTGAGCATCCCTTCTCCTCCTCCTTTTCACAGGGCTCATACGACAGACTTGTAAATCTGAACTGTGAATATGGAATAAATCCTATTCTCGCTCATATTGAACGCTATCCGGCTTTAATGGAAAATGAGGTGCTTCTTGATGATTATATTGAAATGGGATGCCTGACTCAGGTAAATATCAGCTCTTTTACCGACAGTCCCAGACATTTACGGAAAAAGCTTTTCAAATATCTTGAAACAGGCCGAATTCATCTGATTGGCTCCGATTGTCATAATCTTTCCTCACGTCCGCCTGAATACGAAAAGGGCGTTAAAGAAATCATTAAAAAGTGTGGAAAAGAAGCAATTGATGTACTTGAAAGAAATGCAAATTTATTAATAAAATAATCAGAAATACAAATAACAAAAGCACCGATAAAAATCGGTGCTTTATTTGCGGTAACACTCTTGGTCGTTGTTGACCAGTAAGAATAATATGTTTTTCCGTTCACCTTTCTGTAGGTTCTTGACTGAACATAATACTTTGTTCCTGCGGCACAGCCTGTTGCATTCAGTGTTGTACTGTTAATACCTTTTACAGTAACTGTCTTTGCATTGGCAAAATTGCTTTTAGTTGAATATCTTATCTGATAACCGTCTGCCTTCGCTGACTTATAGGTCGTAGCTGTGAATTTCCTGCTCCCACGCTTATAAGCATTATAAATGCAAGCAGGATTGACGAAACTTTTTTCATAAACATTCTCCTTATCTTTGCCAATTTATAAAAAAATTGTCGAATTTTCTGTAATACTATATACCTTTACTTTCTGTTTTTCAAGTATTGACTGTAACTTTTCTTTAGCCATTATATGTAAACAGCTCTCCGAGTAATCATACTCAGAGAGCTTGTGTTTTTATATTTATTATTTAGCAGCCATTTCTGCTCTTGCCTCTTTAATCCTCTGAACAAAGAGCTTACCTGTTTCCGTAACCTTATCGTAGTCGCCTGTCTTAGCACCTGCAATAAGTGACGAACCGGCACCGCAGGCAATTGCACCTGCCTTAATCCAATCCTTAACGTTGTCAACATCAACACCGCCTGACGGCATCATAACTGCATTAGGAATAGGACCGTGAATATCCTTGATAAAAGCAGGACCTGCGATATCACCCGGAAATACCTTAAGCACATCAGCACCGCATTCCATAGCGTGTACGGCCTCTGTCGGGGTATAAATACCCGGCATTGAAGGAACACCATAACGGTTACAGGTCTTAACTGTTTCAGGATCAAAATACGGTGACACAATATATTCTGCACCTGCAAGAATTGCAATACGTGCTGTGGCAGCATCCATTACTGTACCTGCACCGATGATGATTTCACCTGAATTATACTTAGCCTTCATTGCCTCAATCAGCTTGTCAGCGTGAGGAACGGTGAAGGTAAGCTCAATTGCAGCAACACCGCCTGCAATACAAGCGTCTGTGATTTTTTCTGCCTGCTCGATAGATGTTGCACGAACAACGGCAACAATACCTACCTCCTGAATTTTTGCAAGTGTTTCAATTTTATTTGCCATAATAATGATTCTCCTTATTCTTTATCTTTGTACTCGTGCACCTGCACCATTAACCTTTGCCTCAACCTCTTTGAGTGATGCCATTGATGTATCACCCGGTGTTGTCATAGCCAGTGCACCGTGAACTACACCGTAGTTCACTGCCTTCTGTGCATCCTGATAAGTCATAAGACCGTAAATAAGACCTGATGCGAAGGAATCACCGCCGCCAACACGGTCAAGAATTTCAAGACTCGGATATTCAAGTGACTTATAAATCTGTCCGTCAGCCCAGCATATTGCTTTCCAATCATTTACTGTTGCTGTCTTAACGGTTCTGAGTGTAGTAGCAATCACCTTGAAATTCGGATAAGCCTTTGTAACGGTTTCAATCATCTTGTAATAGCCGTCCATATTGAGCTCTTTAAGGTCTGCATCGTTGCCCTCAACCTCAAAGCCGAGTGAGGCTGTGAAATCCTCTTCATTACCAATCATAACGTCGATATACTTTGCAATTTCCTTGTTAACCTCCTGAGCCTTTGCCTGACCGCCGATATCCTTCCAGAGTGACGGACGATAGTTCAGGTCATAGGATACAATGGTGCCGTACTCCTTAGCCTTTTTAACTGCCTCAATAACAACCTCAGCAGCTGTTTCGGAAAGAGCAGCATAAATACCGCCTGTATGCAGCCAGCGAACACCGAGAGTACCGAAAATATAATCCCAGTCAATATCACCCGGCTTAAGCTGAGATGCGGCAGTATTACCTCTGTCAGATGCCCCAACAGCACCGCGTATACCAAATCCACGTTCAGTAAAATTGATACCGTTTCTTACCGTTCTGCCGATACCGTCAAAAGGCATCCACTTGATGAGTGATGTATCCACACCACCCTGTAAAATCAAATCCTCCATGAGATAACCGATTTCATTCTCAGCAAAGGCGGTAACAACGCTTGTCTTTAAACCGAAGCATCTTCTGAGACCTCTTGCAACATTATATTCTCCGCCGCCTTCCCAAGCACGGAATGAACGAGCAGTTTTGATTCTGCCCTCACCGGGATCAAGTCTGAGCATAATTTCGCCGAGTGAAATTTCGTCAAACATACATTCCTCTTTCGGTCTTAATTTTAAATCCATTTTTAATCCTCCGTATTATCATAAAACTTTATTCAAAATTAAAATATTTAATTGCGTTATTATAACAGATGCCCTGAATCATTTCCTTAAGGATATCCTCATCATAGGCATACCAGCCGTCCTCAACCCATCTGCCGATAAGGGCACACATAATACGTCTGAAATATTCGTGCCTGCCGTAAGAGGTAAAGGAACGTGAATCGGTTTCCATACCGACAAATTTGCCGAGAACACCGAGATTACCCAGCGTTTTCATCTGATTTATCATACCGTCCATTGTATCGAGGAACCACCACGCAGGGCCGAACTGAATCTTTGACTCTGCATCTGCAGACTGGAAATTACCGAGCATTGTGCCGAGCACGGTGTTATCCTTATCATTCAGATTGAACAGGATCGTTTTCGGCAGCTTATCCTCTTTGTTAAGTGCATCAAGGAAGCGTGAAAGCGGCTGTGCAATCTCGCAGTCACCTACTGAGTCAAAGCCTGTGTCCGCACCGATTTTATTGAACATCAATGTATTATTATTCCTCATTGCACCGATATGAATTTCCATTGCCCAGCCCAGCTCGTGATACTTTTCTCCAAGTGCAAGAAGAACAGGCGTTCTGTATTTATCACAATCGGAAAGTGGGATTTTTTCGCCGTTCATTGCACGTGAAAAGATTTCCTCAATCTCATCATCCGATGCAATGGAATAAGGCGGATAATCAAATGCCTGATCTGAAACACGGCAGCCCACTGAATGGAAATAGTCAGCACGGCTGAGGAGTGCCCTGATAACATCTTTATAGCTCTTAATCTCCACACCTGCAGCATTGCCCAGTGCTTTTATATAATCAGCAAAACCGCCAAGATGTGCATTCAGTGCCTTATCCGGTCTAAAGGACGGCAGCACCTTGCAGTCAAAGACCTCAACGTCTTTCAAAAGCTTATGATATTTTAAATCGTCAACAGGATCATCTGTTGTACAAACAACCTTGACCTTGCTTTTTGCAATCAGGCTCTGTGGTCTGAAATCACCGTTTTTAATTGCTTTATTTGCTCTGTCAAAAATATCATCGGCAGTTTTTGCGTTAAGCGGTGTATCTATACCGAAATAGCGCTGAAGCTCAATATGCGCCCAATGGTAAAGCGGATTGCCGATACAATACTGAAGAGTGTATCCGAACTTCTCAAACTTCTCTCTTGCGGTTGCATCACCTGTGCAATACTTTTCCTCCACTCCGCAGCTTCTCATAGCGCGCCACTTATAGTGGTCACCTGAAAGCCATAAGTCAGAAATGTTGTCAGGTGATTTATTTTCATAGATTTCCTTAGGACTTAAATGGCAATGGTAATCACAAATATCCATATTTTCAGCATATTCGTGAAAAAGCTTTTTTGCCGTGTCTGTATCCAGAAGAAAATCTTTATCCATAAAAGCTTTCATAAACATCTCCCATATTTACAAATTTTTTCATTGTAATTATATACCTATATTCTTGTCAATGCAACAAGAAATATTGCATAAATTCCAGTAATATTATATAATATAATTACAATAAATTGCAAAGGAGAAAAGAATATGAAATACGAAATTAAAGGTTCACCTTTTCCTGCGGCAATCTGCTATCTTGAAGCAGGCGAACAGCTGATCACCGAAGGCGGCGGAATGTCCTGGATGAGTCCTAATATCAAAATGGAGACAACCACAAACGGCGGTCTGGGAAAAGCAATCGGCAGAGCATTTTCAAACGAAAAAATGTTTCAGAACAGATACACCAGTGTCGGCGGTAACGGTATGATTTCTATCGCATCAAGCTTTCCGGGCGAAATAAAGGCAATTGAAATCAATCAGGGTGATGAAATCATCTGTCAGAAGAGCTCATTCCTTGCATCTACTCCCGGTGTAAATATGTCCGTATTTTTCAGAAAAAAGCTTTCAACAGGATTATTTGGCGGTGAAGGCTTTATTATGCAGAAATTCAGCGGCAGCGGACTTCTGTTTATAGAAATTGACGGAACACCGATTGAATACGATTTACAGGCAGGCGAGCAAATTGTGATCGATACCGGTCATCTTGTTATGATGAGCTCAAGCTGTAAAATGGATGTTAAAACAATATCCGGTATGAAGAACATTCTTTTCGGCGGTGAGGGCATATTCAATACTGTTGTTGAAGGACCGGGTAAGGTTATACTTCAGACCATGCCTGTGACAAGACTTGCAGGTACACTGTCAAGATACATCACAACATCATCAAATTAATGAAGCATAACAAAAAGGCTGACGGTATACCGTCAGCCTTTTATTTTATCAATTATTAGTCAGCTGAGTAAGGGAGAAGTGCAACGTGTCTTGCTCTCTTAATAGCTGTGGTAAGCTCTCTCTGATGCTTAGCACAAGTACCTGTTACTCGACGAGGAAGAATCTTTGCTCTTTCAGAAACAAATCTCTTAAGTCTTGTAACATCCTTGTAGTCGATAGTTTCAACCTTTTCTACACAGAAAACGCAAACCTTCTTACGACCCTTGCGTGGTCCGTTGGCCTTATTATATGCCATAGTTAGTTTCCTCCTTTAAAATGGTAAATCGTCGTCATCATCAACGATTTCTTCAAAATCCGAATTGTCAGCACTTGCATAGCTTGGTGCAGGCTGAGAGAATGCAGGATTGGTTGTACCACTTTCTGCCTTTGATCCGCAGAATGATACATTATTCGCAACAACTGTTACAGATTTTCTTTTATTTCCGTCCTTATCAGTGAAATTGTCTGTCTGGATTGAGCCCTCAACAGCAATCATTGAACCCTTGTGGAAATAACGGGAAACAAATTCAGCAGTTTGTCTCCAAGCAGTAACATCAATGAAATCAGCACGTCTTTCCTCGCCTCTTGCCTGGTACTGTCTGTCACAGGCAATCTGAAAGCTGATTACGGAAAGGCCGTTTGATGTTGTTCTGAGTTCCGGCTCATAAGTTAATCTGCCCATAAGCACAACAGAATTAATCATTAATCAAGCCCTCCATTATTCGCCTTTAGCGACAATCAGTGAACGAAGAACGCCGTCAGTGATGTTGATTACACGGTCAAGCTCTGCTGGGAAATTATCTTCGCAAGCAAAATTAACAACCATGTAATAGCCCTCATTTTCGTAGTTGATCGGATAAGCGAGTCTGCGCTTGCCCCATGTCTCAACTTCGCCAAGAGTGCCATTTTTGCTGATGAGATCTGTGAATTTTTCCTTGAGTCTCTCAACATTCTCTTCTCCGTTTGAAAGAGAGAAAACTAATACGATTTCGTAATTTCTTAATGCCATTCTTTAGCACCTCCTTTTGGTCTTTTGGCCTATGCCCTTTGCATAGACAAGGATTGCCCTTGTTTCCAAAGGCTTAGATATTATATCAAATAGTACAAACATTGTCAACTGTTTTTTACTATATAGATATCGTTTCTATTTATCCGTAATGATATCTGTTCAAACATCTAAAATCATGATTCATTAAAAAACAGTGATTCTATAATAAAATCTCCTACCTGTTCCCACTCTTCTTTCAGCTGTGCAGTACAATTAAATGTAATAATTACTAATTTATCATTGTAAGAAAAGAAAATCATATTATTATATACATCCGTATCAGCAGCTTTCGTAAGAACTTTAATATGCCCAATATGATTTCCGTCAACCTCATAATCATCTGATGCAATAATTTCACTGCTATCTTCCAGGAGATTTTCAATGTATGATTTATATGGGCCTATACCGCTGTCTTTCATTTCGTTGTCAGTCAGACTGACAGCAACATTAACAGTTGTCTGTTCATTAGAAAACACAATATCAGGAACATCACCATTATATTTTTGTAGAATCGTTTCATAATCCAACTGTTTAAAACTTGTAGGAACTTTTATATAAAATTCATTCTCATCAAAACATGTATATTCTGTTTCGATAAGTTCACCGCTTTTGGTTTCAATTGCAGATACGCTTAATTTCTGGCTTTCTTTTTCCAGTTCTTCACTATGATTTGAAGCCATCGTTCTAACCATAAGCAAAACAGCAACAATAAAAACAACAGATATAACTGCAACTGTTATTCCTAGTTTCTTTTTATTATTCATCAATAAACTCCTCGTTATATAAAATGGTTATATCCATTTTAAAACATCAATGATACGTTCAATCGCCGGTACATCATTTCTTAAGTCCTGATTCTTGAACCAGCCGTAATTCATACGGATGGGCTTCATACCTGCTGCGAGAGCGCCCTGAATATCATTGACAGGGTGATCACCGACATACACACATTCCTCTGCTTTCAGACCGAGTTTATCGGCTGTGTATGTAAAAATTGCAGGGTCAGGCTTATGTATATCAATATCACCGCTGACAACAACGATATCGCAATACTTTCTCAGTCCGCTGGTGTCAAGCTTATGGTGCTGCAAAATAGAAGGACCGTTTGTGATGATACCGACAAGGTATCCCCTATTTTTCAGCTCTTCAAGAAGCCTTGCAGAATCAGGAAAAATAACATTGTGGTCACCGAACTTCGTATCGTAGTGCAAAGCAAGTTCTTTGCTGGAAGGAGCATTTTTCCACTGCCAGCTTTCAATCAGGGATGCATACCATTCCTCACGGTTAACGTAACCGCCGTTTCCGGTTATACGCATATCCTGTTTTCTTCTTTCAATTTTGTCACTGCTGATATCAGGGCAGAAATCAGATAAAAAGGTATCCATATAATTCTCAAATGCTTCCGTTCTGTCCTGCAGAGTTTCATCAAAATCAAATAATACTGCTTTTATCATATTCCAACTGTGTTCTTATCTCATCAATTGATGAAAACTTTTTTTCCTCTCTCAAATATCTCACGAGCTCAACTCTTATATTCTGACCGTAAAGATTACCGTCAAAATCAAAAATATGCGTTTCACAAAGCGGCTTGCTTACCTGCCAGGTAGGGCGTATACCAATGTTTGTAAAGGATTTATATTCAGCATCACCGATAAAGGTTCTCGTTTCATACACGCCAAATTTCGGCACAACCAGTCCGTCAGGCAAATGCTGATTTATTGTCGGAAAGCCGATTACTTTTCCGCCTCTTTTATCGCCCTCAATAACAGTGCTTTCAAAGGTAAAATGATAACCGAGCATTTTATTCGCCTGCTCAATTTCGCCGTTTGACAGTGCTTTTCTTATTCTTGTGGAGGAAATCGGCTCGCCGTCAAAATCAAGATGCTCAAGAATCCTGACCCAGATGTCTCTGTTTTCCAAATACTCTCTGAGTTCAAGTGCACTCCAGCCGGCATTTTTTCCAAAACGGAAATTGAAACCGCAAAGAATAATGCCTGCACCGAATTTGCCAATCAGTATTTTTTCAATAAATTCCTCGCCCTTTAAATTTTTGAGTTCTTCAAAATCAGCAAAAACTGTATTGGGGAAACGCTTTTGAAAAATACTTTTCTGCAGAAGTGAAAATTTATTATTTACACAATAAACCACTACATCATCAGCACCTGTGATAACCGTCTGATGTGCACGGTGCATTCCGTCAAAGTCGCCCAGTGCAACCGCTATTCTTTTTTCATTCCTGTTCTCAATATTCATATTAATCTCGTCTAACCAAAAGTCTTTTTACAGAAAGCTCCTGCTTTTCCGTACTGCACTCACCCAGTCCTAAAAACAAACCATCAGGTGAATACACTCTGTAAATTCCGTCAGTAAGCTTTTTTCGGATTCGTTCAAGTGCCAGTGCACCGCCGTTTGAAAAGCGCTTTGACTGTGCCTCAGATACAGAAACACGATCATAAGGCTCAAACATTTTTTCAATACCCATTACCATGTCGTCAAAGAGAATTCCCTCATCACGGCGTCTTTGCAGTTCATCAAGGGTAACACTGTCTTCGAGAGTAAAGCCCATTGCCAGTGTACGTATAAGGCTGGTCATAACTGCACCGCAGCCAAGCTCCCTGCCTATATCATCAATCAGGGTTCTTATATATGTACCCTTTGTGCATACAACATCAATTGTATATTCTCCGTTTTCACAGCCCACAAGCTCAAGCTTTTTTATTTCAACCTGTCTTGCCTGACGTTCAACCTCTATACCCTGACGTGCAAGATCATAAAGACGTTTACCATCAACCGATACTGCGGAATACATAGGCGGTACCTGTGAGATAACGCCCCTGAATTTTTCAAGAACATTACGCACCTGTTCATCGGTAACGCTCACCTCATATTCACCTGTAACAGCTCCTGTGATATCAAGAGTATCCGTAGTTTTACCGAGCATAAAACCTGCTCTGTAGCCCTTATCACTGTCAGGCAGATAATCAAGAAATCTTGTTGCACCGCCAAGCATAACAGGTAAAACACCTGTCGCCATAGGGTCGAGCGTTCCTGTGTGGCCTGCTTTCTTCTCTCTTGTGATACCGCGCACCTTTGCAACTACACCAAAGGAGGTAATATCCTTATCCTTATTAATGCAGATGATACCCGTCATACAAGGAACTCTCCGCATTTTGCAACAAGCTTTTCCCTTGCTTCCTTTACGCCGCATTCAAAACGGCAGGCAGCAGCCTGACTGTGTCCGCCGCCGCCGAATTCTTTAGCAAGCATAGCGGCATTTACACTTTCAAATGTACGGATAGAGGCCTTACAGGTGCCATCCGATTTTTCACGTATGGTGATACCGATTTCAACGCCTTCAATCTGACGTGTCAGAGGAGCAATCGCTTCAGTCTCCTGCTCATTTGAGCCTGTGAGCTGATACATTTCCTGCGTGATTGTGATGATGGCAACCCTCTCATTTTCATAAAAGCGCATAGAATCAAGAGCAAGCCTCTCCAGTCTTGCATAGGTTTTGGTCTTTGTTTCAAACATAACACGGTTGATTCTGCCGTTATCCGCACCAAGCTCAATCAGCTCAGCTGCTGCACGATAGGTCTGTGCAGTTGTTGATGCATAACGGAAACAGCCTGTATCTGTTGTCAGACCGGTATAAAGACAGCTTGCAATTTTACTGTCAATATCCACTCCAAGCGCCTTGATTACCTCAAAAACAATCTGACAGGCAGCCGGAACATCATCAAGCAGAAGATAATCAGCATACTCCGTATTGGTTGAATGGTGGTCAATACACATATCAATGTGATACTGACCCTCCAAAGAACCTAAAAGATTTACTGTGGCAACATCCACTGCAACAACATAATTCTGTCTGAATTTAATCGGTGCAATATCCTCATAAAGATAATCATACTTTTTAGGTATCTCATCCGCATTGACAACCGTACAGATTTTACCCATTTTCATAAGTGCACGGCAAAGTGCAAAGCCGCAGCCAAGAGTGTCACCATCGGGATGAGCATGAGTTAATATTAAAATATTATCCTGCTGCGCAAGCATTTGTGCACATTCTTTTACATTAATTCTCATTACTTATTTCCTTGATTTTTTCAAAAAGGTCCATACCCTTTTCAATAGAATCGTCCGCAATAAATTTCAGCTCAGGGCTTTTACGGAGGTGAAGCCTTGTGCCCAGCTGCTTTCTAATATAGCCCTGTGCACTTTCCAGCCCCTTCACAGAGGTTTTTGCTGCTTCAAGTCCCTCCATAGCACTGATATAAACCTTAGCGTAGCTTAAATCACCGCTGACTTCAACCTTTACAACGGTAAGCATACCGCTGATTCTCGGGTCCTTAAGCTCACGCATAATTGATATAATTTCTCTTTTAATATCCTCAGATATTCTGTCAATATGAAATCCGGCCATAATTAATCCCTGTATTCCTCAACAATATATGCCTGAAGGATATCACCTGCCTGAATGTCATCCCAGCCGTCAAGACTGATACCGCATTCATAACCTGATGAAACCTCTTTTACCTCGTCCTTGAAGCGCTTAAGGTTAGCCAGCTTAACGTCTGCAATCTGCTTGCCGTTTCTGACAACTCTGACCTTACCGTCACGCTTGATAGAACCTGAAGTAACAAGAGAGCCTGCAATCGTACCTGCTGAGGAGATTTTGTAAACCTCTCTTACCTCAACCTCACCTGTATCAACATCACGATACTTAGGTGCTCTCATACCGCGCATTGCACGTTCAATATCCTCAATAGCATCATAAATAATATCATACTTTTTAATTTCTATTCCGTCACGCTGTGCATTATCATAAGCTATCTGGTCAACACCTGTATTAAATGCAACCACAATAGCATTTGATGCATTTGCAAGCATAACGTCACTTTCATTCACGGCACCGACAGCACCGTGAACAATTTTAACGTTAACCTCATCATTTTCAATTTTAAGCAGTGACTGCTTAACGGCTTCAACAGAACCCTGTACATCAGCCTTAATGATGATGTTAAGCTCCTTCATCTCACCCTCCTGAAGTGTATCAAAGAGCGTGTCAAGAGTAACCTTCTGGAAGAGCTTGAATTCCTCTTCCTTAGCCTTTTCCTTTCTCTGCTCAACAAGTGTTCTTGCAAGCTTTTCATCAGAAACGGCATTAAACTCATCACCGCTCATAGGTGCACTGTCAAGTCCCATAATTTCAACAGGAACTGACGGACCTGCTGCATCAATCGGCTTTCCGTGATAATCGGTCATTGCTCTGATTTTACCTACAGCAGTACCTGCCACAATAATATCACCTGAATGTAAAGTACCATTCTGTACAAGAAGTGTTGCAACAGGACCTCTGCCCTTATCAAGCTTAGCCTCAATTACTACACCCTTAGCTGTTCTGTCAGGATTTGCCTTAAGCTCAGCCATTTCAGCAACAAGGAGAATGGTTTCAAGAAGCTTATCAATACCCATTTTTGTTTTTGCAGAAACAGGAACACAGATAACATCGCCGCCCCATTCCTCAGGAACAAGCTCGTGCTCGGTAAGCTGCTGCATAATTCTATCAGGGTTTGCACCCTCTTTATCCATCTTATTAATAGCGACAATAATTTCAACACCGGCTGCTTTAGCGTGGTTTATAGCTTCAATGGTCTGCGGCATAATACCGTCATCAGCAGCAACAACAAGAACAGCAATATCAGTAGCCATAGCTCCTCTTGCTCTCATAGCTGTAAATGCAGCATGACCGGGTGTGTCAAGGAAGGTAATCTTATTGCCGTTGGTCACAACCTGGTATGCACCGATTGCCTGAGTAATACCGCCTGCCTCTGTAGAGGTAACATCGGTATCACGGATTGCATCAAGGATAGAGGTTTTACCGTGATCGACATGACCCATTACGCAGATAACAGGAGGTCTGGTAACAGCATTCTCATCGTCCTCAATTTCCTCTTCAATAATCTGCTCTTCAATGGAAACAATTACCTGCTTTTTAACCTTTGCACCAAGCTCGGTTGCAACAATTTCAGCAGTATCATAATCAATTACCTCATTAACGGTAGCCATTACGCCCAGTACCATCAGCTTTTTGATAACCTCAGTTGCCGTCATACGAAGAAGGCTTGCAAGTTCACCAACTGTGATTTCCTCAGGAACCTCAATTGTAATCTGCTGTTTCTTTCTCTGCTCAGCAATACGGGCAAGTCTCTGTGCCTCTGTTTCCTTTTTGGAACGAGCGTGCATACCCTGAGGCTTTTTCTTTCTGTACTGCTTTGATTTCTGATTCAGTTTCTGCTTTTTCTGATAATCATTTATCTGAGATGCTGGTGCAATATCCTCATATTTTTGATTATATTTTTCAAGATCAACCGTATTTACACGTGTGTCAATACGTCTTGTTTCACCCTTTGTTCTTGCCTGAGGAGCTTTATTCGCTCTCTTCTTTGCCTTTTCTGCATCACGCTTTGCTGCCTGCTCAGCCATCTGAAGAATAGCCGCCTGACTCTGATGCTTCTTATTTTCAGTCTTTTTGGTTGATGAGTTACCGTTTTTTTTAGCATTGCCATCACTTTTTTTACCATTACTGAAATAAGCGTCAAAATTCTTAACGCTGTGATCCTGTGTCAGCTTATCAAAAAGAATGTTCAGTTCATTCTCTTCAAGAACAGTATTTGCTTTTTTCAAAGGAACACCACAATAATCACCAAGAATATTTATGATTTCCTTATTACTTTTTCCAAAATCCTTTGCGACATCGGAAACTTTAACTTTAATCACCATTCGCATTTTCCTCCTGTATGATTAGTTGAATAATTCTGTTAGAAAAATTTTCATCATTCACTGTAAATACCGCAGCTTTATAACCGAGAGCGAAATGTATTTCATTCATCGTGAAATCGGTTATTATCACTTTAGTATTTATTCTATGCTTTTCAATTGTTTTATTAAACTCATTTATCAGCCTTTGTGAAGCATCACTGCAAAACAGCAGCAAATCTGCTTTGTTTTTCAGCAGTGCCTGCTCCGCCATATCGTGCCCCATTGAAAGCTTACCTGCACGTCGTGCAAGACCTAACATGGAAAGTGCTTTTTCCTTAGACTTATTTTCATTAGGCATTTGACATTTCCTCTTCCATAGCGTTATAAACATCATCGCTTATCTGCATAGAAAATGCACGCTCAAAGGCTCTTCTTTTTCTTGCTTTTTTCAGGCAATCGGGATTTTTGCAAACATAAGCACCTCTTCCCGACTTTTTACCGGTTAAATCAAGAGAAACCTCGCCGTCAGGACTTTTAACAACGCGCACAAGCTCACGCTTGTCAAACATTTCACCGCATCCGGTGCACATTCTCAAAGGTACTTTTTTTGTTTTCATCTTATCTCTCCTGCTAATTAGTTTTGTTCCTGACCTTCAAAGAAGCCTGATTCAGGCTTAATGTCAATGTTCCAGCCGGTAAGTCTTACTGCAAGACGAACATTCTGACCTTTATTACCGATAGCAAGTGACAGCTGGTCATCAGGCACGGTTGCCTTACAGGTCTTTGCTTCTTCATCAATAATCTCGACTGAGCAAACCTCAGAAGGAGCAAGTGCTGCACTTACAAAAGCCACAGGGTCTTCACTGTAATTTACAATATCTATCTTCTCACCGCCGAGAACCTCAACAATGTTTGATACTCTCTGACCGCGAGGACCTATACAAGCACCAACAGGATCAATATCCTCATCCTTCGTAAACACAGCAATCTTTGTTCTTGAGCCTGCCTCACGTGAAACAGATTTAATCTCAATTGTGCCGTCGTAGATTTCAGGTACTTCCTGCTCAAACAAACGGCGAACAAGACCGGGATGTGTTCTTGAAATCATAATCTTAGGTCCTTTACCGCCTTCTTTTACATCCACGATAAATACCTTGATTGTCTGACCCTCTTTAAGGCTCTCACCCGGTACCTGCTCAGTCTTGGGAAGAACAGTCTGATTTTTGCCGATTTCAAGTGTAGCATTTCCTGTTATAGGGTCAATTCTTTCAATCTTAGCTGAAACGAGCTCCTGATTCTTTGATTTGAATTCCTGAAGCATCTGTCCTCTTTCAGCCTCACGAATACCCTGACGGATAACATGCTTTGCTGTCTGTGCAACAATTCTGCCGAAATCCTTTGTTTTAAGAGGAATATCAATTGTCTTTCCTACTTTAGCAGATTTTCTGATTTCCTGAGCCTGCTCAAGAGTTAAATCTGTATCCGGGTCCTCAATCTCCTCAACGACATTCTTTCTTACATAAACCTTGATTTTCTGCTTTTCCTCATCAATATCGCAGTGCACAATATCCTTGCCGTTATAATCATGCTTAGCTGCAACAATAATGGCTGCAGAAATCTTTTCATACAGATACTCTGCAGGGATGCCTTTCTCTGTCTCCAATAATTTTACTGCCTCAAAAAATTCCTTACTCATTTTTCCTATCATCCTTTCTTAATATCACGGTTAATTGTTTTTGAAGTCATTCATATCGAAATCATCAAGCTTTACATATGAGGTTTCTTTCTTGTTGACAGTCAACACTCCACCATCCGGAAGCTCAATGGTTATCAATCCATTTTCATAGTTTTTAAGAACTCCACCGAAATCTCTTACTTTATCAATCGGCCTTATGAGGCGCATCATAACAGAATCACCAATATACTTTTCAAAATGTGAATCAGTAATGAGCTCTCGCTCAACTCCAGGCGAACTCACCTCCAGCAAATAGCTCTGACTGATTGGATCAGCATCATCAAGAGGCTTTGTAATTGCGTGTGTCAAATCAACACAATCATCAATAGATACACCGCCATCCTTATCAATAAATATTCTGAGATACCAGTCAGTACCTTCCTTCACAAAGCGGATATCCCAAATTTCCAAGCCCAATTCCTTTGCATAAGGTGTAACAATTTCTGCAACCTTAGCAACTGTATTTCCTTTACCTGCCAAGAAAAAACCTCCTTATAATGATAAGAGAGCGGGTCGCTGACCCACTCTCATCTTGAGATTATAAACTTACTATAAGTATAATAACACTTTTACAGAAATTGTCAAGTGTTTATCAAATAAATTATTGTTTAGTTTATCAACAATATTCTTGATTTTTCGTAGGGCAGGGGTTATCCTCTGTTAGTGGAATAACCCCCGCCCTACAGAATAACAATGATTTATTAATTAATTTTTATATATTGTTGTGCGTGGTTTTAGGTGATTTATCGTTCTCTAAACAATAATTTAACATAAAAAGACGATGTGTTTCCACATCGTCTTTAAAACTGCTATTTGATAAAGCTGAATTACTTAAGCTCAATCTTAGCGCCAGCCTCTTCAAGCTTAGCCTTGAGAGCCTCAGCGTCAGCTGTTGGAACAGCCTCTTTAACAGTTGCAGGAGCGCCGTCAACGATAGCCTTTGCTTCCTTAAGACCAAGACCTGTAGCCTCACGAACTGCCTTAATAACCTGAATCTTGTTAGCTCCTACGTCTGCAAGAACTACATCGAATTCTGTCTTCTCGTCAGCAGCTGCTGCGCCACCCTCTGCAGGTGCTGCTACTGCTACTGCTGCTGCAGCGCTTACGCCGAACTCTTCTTCTACTGCTGATACGAGCTCTGAAAGCTCAAGAACTGTGAGAGTCTTAAGCTCTTCAACAATTGCTGTAACTTTTTCTGATGCCATTTTATTTTCCTCCAATAAAATTTATTTTGTTAAAGTTGAATTTTAATTTAATTATTCAGCTGTTTCTTCAGCCGGTGCTTCTGCAGGAGTTTCCTCTGCTGCAGGTGCTTCTTCTGCAGGTGCATCCTCTGTCTTAGCAGGCTCACAAGCCTCAACGCCACCCTTATCAACGATAGCCTGAACACCACGTGCGAATGCTGCGATAGGTGCATTGAATACACTGCAAACTGTTGCGAGAAGAACTTCTCTTGATGGAAGCTTTGCAAGAGCAATAAGCTTCTCCATAGAGATAACCTCTCCATCAAGATAACCGCTCTTTAATGAGAAGTTATCGTGTGAATCAGCATACTTCTGAAGAATACGAGCTGATGCAACGTAATCATCTGCTGATGTTGCAATAGCTGTTGTTCCCTCAAGAACTGAATCAAGACCTTCAAGACCTGCGTCCTGTGCTGCTCTGCCGAGAATAGAGTTTTTAACAACTGTATACTCAACACCAGCTTCACGAAGTTCTCTACGAAGCTTTGTATCATCCTCAACGTTGATACCCTTGTAGTCAACTACAACGCCTGCACAAGAACCCTTAATTCTTTCTGAAAGATCAGCAACCATTTGCTTTTTCTTTTCAAGAACTGCTGTACTTGGCATTTATTATACCTCCATAAATATTTGCCACAAAAAGTGGACTTGCGGCAGATATACTGCCCTTTATGGCTGTCAGCTATAAAAAAGTGCATTCCGCAAGACACGGAATGCACGTAACAATCAAAATAACTGTATATGTTATCTGAATGTTCATTCCTCGGCAGGCGATAAACTTACGCTCGGCAAATGCCTTGCACCTGCTGTCTTTGGCTGAACAGCTATTGTATTTTACCACACAGGATAACCTGTGTCAATACCTAAACTATGAATTACTCAGCAGTAGCTGCTGCGGTACCAACCTTGTTAGGATTAATCTTAACACCAGGACCCATTGTTGATGCAACTGCAACTGACTTGATGTACTGACCCTTTGCTGCTGCAGGCTTAGCCTTGATGATAGCATCAAGGAGAGCATTGAAGTTCTCAAGAAGCTTATCTGTACCAAAAGAAGCCTTACCAATTGGGCAGTGAATGATGTTTGTTTTATCGAGACGATACTCAATCTTACCGGCCTTAGCCTCCTGAACAGCCTTAGCTACATCCATTGTAACTGTGCCTGCCTTTGGTGACGGCATAAGACCACGAGGACCGAGAACCTTACCAAGACGACCAACGAAGCCCATCATATCAGGTGAAGCGATTGCAACGTCAAAATCCATCCAACCGCCTGAAATCTTCTGTACGAGATCTGCATCACCTACTACATCAGCACCTGCTTCCTCAGCAGCCTTTGCAAGATCACCCTTTGCGAATACAGCAACTCTTACATCCTTACCTGTTCCGTTTGGAAGAACTACTGCACCACGTACCTGCTGGTCAGCGTGACGAGAGTCAACACCAAGACGAATATGAGCCTCGATTGTTTCATCGAACTTAGCTGTTGCTGTTTTTACTGAAAGCTCAAGAGCTTCAGCTGATTCATATAAATTTGAACGGTCAATAAGCTTTGCACCGTCTGTATATTTCTTTCCGTGTTTCATAATAAATTACCTCCAGTGGTTAATCGGATACTTCCTCCCACAAGGGAATTAGTCTTCTACTACTATACCCATGCTGCGTGCTGTTCCTGCGATCATTGACATAGCTGCCTCAAGTGATGCTGCATTAAGGTCAGGCATCTTTGTTTCAGCAATTTTCTGAACATCTGCCTTTGAGATTGTTGCAACCTTGTTCTTGTTAGGAACACCAGATGCCTTGTCAATACCGCAAGCCTTCTTAATAAGAACTGCTGCAGGCGGTGTCTTTGTAACGAATGTAAATGAACGGTCCTCATATACTGTGATTACAACCGGAATGATAAGACCTGCGTCATTCTTTGTTCTTTCATTAAACTCTTTTGTGAATGACATGATATTTACGCCGTGCTGACCGAGAGCCGGACCAACTGGCGGTGCCGGAGTTGCCTTACCGGCAGGAATCTGAAGTTTAATTAAACCTACTACCTTCTGTGCCATAATAATTTCCTCCTAATATTGTGGTAAATGGCGAGATATCAATCTCTCCCACCATTACAGACAAAACGGCAATTTCGCCTGTAATGATAATAAGCAGATGATAATTGCACTTACAAGTGCAATTTCATTTGCGAATTACTAAAATTATTCACTGACCTTTTCAAGCTGGTCAAGCTCAAATTCAACAGTATTTTCTCTGCCGAACATTGAAACAGTTACCTGTACGCTGTTGTTGTCAACATCAATCTCATCAACTGTACCTGAGAAGCCTTCCAACGGACCATCAATAACATTGACAAGATCGCCGACTTCATATGCAACCTCAATGCTGATTTTTTCAACACCGAGTTTCTTTACCTCTTCATCAGTAAGAGGTTCAGGCTTGCTTTCAGGACCTACGAAGCCTGTACAGCCGCGTGTGTTTCTTACAACATACCAGCTGTCATCCGTCATTACCATTTTAATGAAAACGTAACCCGGCATCAGCTTTCTCTGATACTCCTTTTTGGTTCCGTCGTCTTTAACCTCAACTACAGTTTCGGTCGGAATGGCAACTTCGTGAATAAGGTCGTGAAGATTTCGATTTTCAACAACAGTCTGAATATTACCTGCTACTTTATTTTCATAACCTGAAAATGTATGAGCAACGTACCATTTTGCCTCTTCCATTAATAAGCCTCCCGAATATAAATATTAAACAAAACTCTCAATAATTATTCGGCTGCTTATTCTGCACTGTCAGCTGTTGTCTCTTCAGCTGTGGTATCTTCAGTTGTGTCTGATGCATCTGCATCGTCCTCAACTACGGCTGAAGTCGTTGTCGGAGCAGTTGTTGTCTGAGCTGACTTCTTCAAAGCCTTCATACCCTGTGAAAGACCTGTATCAACAGCGAAAATAGCAAGACCTACAATAAATACAACGATTAATACGATAACTGTATTTCTGAATACGTCCTTGCCTTTAGCCCATACAACCTTTTTGCCTTCTGATTTAACACTTTTAAAGAATGACGCGATGGATTTAAAAGGATTTTTCTTTGACTTCTTTTTTGTGTCCTTAGACTTTTCAGCCTTATCAGCCTTTTTTGAAGTCTTCTTTTCGTCAGCCATTTCGGTCCTCCTATTACTTTGTCTCTCTGTGAAGAGTATGTTTCTTACAGAAGCGGCAATACTTGTTCATTTCAAGTCTGTCAGGTGAATTCTTCTTGTTTTTCATTGTGTTGTAATTGCGTTGTTTGCATTCAGTGCAAGCTAAGGTAATCTTAACTCTCATAAATAGCACCTCCGTTTAAATTTCGATAAATATCTCCCTCAGAAATAAGGACAAAAAAATAAGGCCTAACGGCTCAAACTAAATAATCCTTTTATGAGGTATGATTAATATATCACAGTGTTTGTAATTAGTCAAGGGATTTGGCAAAAAAATTTGCAATTCGTGACAATTTATATTATTATATATAAACAACATCTATACATTGTATAGGAGACGGCCTATGACCACAATTATTATCGGTGCAGGAGCAAGCGGACTTGCCTGTGCAATACGATTAAAACAGAATAATCCGAAGGTCAGAGTAACCATTCTTGAACGTATGTCACAGCCCGGCAAAAAAATACTTGCTACGGGAAACGGAAGATGCAACCTTTCAAACACAAATGCCAAGCATTGTGATGAGGTAATGGACTTTTTCAAATCGCTGGGGCTTATAACAAGAACGGACAGCGAGGGAAGAATATATCCCTATTCAAATCAGGCATCAACTGTTGTGGATATCTTAATAGACAAATGCAGAGTGCTTGGGATTGAAATCATCACCGACTGCACTGTAAAGAGCATAACAAAAGATTTTTATGTAATAACTACTCAAGGAACATTTCATGCTGACAATGTTGTTCTTGCTGCAGGAGGTATGGCTCAGAAAAATCTCGGCTCAGACGGCAGCGGATATGAACTGATGAAATCACTGGGTCATAGCATCACACCGCTTTCCCCTGCCCTTGTTCAGCTTACTTCCTCAAGCAAATACCCTAAAAAGCTGAAGGGCAGCCGGGTCAAATGCAATATGTCCATTCAGCTTGACGACAAAACTGTTAAAAGTGAGTATGGCGAAGTTCTGTTCACTGATTACGGACTTTCAGGAATCGTCACAATGAATTTATCAGATATTGTAAGTAGAAACTTCGCACAGAACGCACCGCAGAAATGCCACGCCGTGCTTGACTTAATCCCTGATATGGACGAAGATGATTTACTGAATTATTTAAATAAATTTCAAAATCTTAACGGAATACTCGGAAATGAGCTTTCATCAATCATTGAAAAGCAGGCAGACGGTGATATTAACAAAACAGTGAAATTTGCAAAAAACTGGAAGCTGATTGTCACAGGCACGAAAGGCTTTGACTTTGCACAGATAACAAGCGGCGGTGTAAGCCGTAACGAATTTGACGAATTTCAGTCAAAAATTTTGAAAGGCTTATATGCCTGTGGTGAAATTCTGGATAAACAATTTATGTGCGGCGGATATAATCTGAACTTTGCATGGTACAGCGGTATCAGAACTGCCGACCAAATTACTTCTATATATAAGGTATATAATATATGATAAGAATCAATGAAATAAAATTGTCACTGGCTGAGGAGGAAAGCCTCCTGAAATCCAAAGCGGCAAAAACACTTAGGATAAATGAAAAATATATAAAATCCTATACGATTTATAAAAAGAGTGTTGACGCAAGAAAAAAAGATGATGTGCATTTCACCTACTCAATTGATGTAATCATCACACTTGACGAAGAACAGATTGTGTCAAAATGCAAATCAAACAAGGTTCAGCTTGTTAAACCATATAAATATGAACTGCCTGAAAATAAGCGTGTAAGCAAGTTCAGACCTGTTATTGTCGGCTTTGGTCCGGCAGGTATGTTTGCAGGACTTATCCTTGCACAGGCAGGGCTAAGACCGATTATACTTGAACGCGGAAAAGATGTTGACACAAGAACTGCCGATGTAAACAAGTTCTGGAAAACAAAGGAGCTCAACGAGGAATCCAATGTACAGTTCGGTGAGGGCGGCGCAGGAACATTTTCGGACGGCAAGCTCACCACAGGAATTAAAAGTCCGTTTATACGCAAAATTCTTCAGGAGCTTTATGAGGCAGGTGCACCTGAGGAAATACTCTATTCATCAAAACCGCATATCGGAACGGACAGACTTGCTATTGTTGTTAAGAATATCAGAAAAAAGATTGAACAGCTTGGCGGAGAGGTAAGGCTTGAGTGTAAGCTTGAAAAGCTGATTGCGGCAAATGGTTTTATTCACGGCATAACCTACTCCCACAAGGGCGAATGTTTTGATCTGGAAACCGACAGCGTTATAATGGCTATCGGCCACAGTGCACGAGACACGGTTGAAATGATGTACAATATGGGTGTTGAAATCATGCAGAAGCCGTTTTCTGTCGGAGCACGAATTGAACATCCTCAGAGTCTGATTAACAAAGCACAATATGGAAAATTCGCAGGACATAAAAAGCTGGGGGCTGCCGATTACAAGCTTGCCTGTCACGGTCTGCACGAAAGAGGAGCATACACCTTCTGTATGTGTCCGGGCGGTACTGTTGTTGCCGCCGCCAGTGAAAAGGAGGGCGTTATCGTAAATGGTATGAGCTCCCTTGCACGTGACGGCGAAAATGCAAACTCTGCCCTGCTGGTTGGAATTGAGCCAAAGGATTTCCCCTCAGAGCATCCTCTGGCAGGCATATACTATCAGCGTGAAATTGAGCACAATGCATATGTTCTTGCAGGAAGCAATTACAATGCGCCTGCTCAGCTTGTGGGTGATTTCCTCAAAGGGAGTGAAAGCAAGGCGCTTGGCAATGTTCAGCCTACCTGCCCTACAGGTGTAACGCTTACAAATCTTGACGAATGTCTGCCGTCAAAGGTATCTGCAACCATGAAATCAGCAATCGTTGAGATGGATAAAAAGCTGAACGGCTTTAATCTGTACGATGCTGTACTGACTGCACCTGAAACAAGATCTTCAAGCTCTGTACGCATTTTAAGAGATGAATTTTTACAATGCAACATCAGAGGCGTCTACCCCTGCGGTGAGGGAGCAGGCTATGCAGGCGGAATTATTTCTGCAGCCGTTGACGGTGTAAAATGTGCTCACGCCGTATTGGATCTGTCTCTTATACACATCTGACGCTGCCGACG
>UQVI01000004.1 GCA_900544515.1 uncultured Oscillospiraceae bacterium
CTAGTCGTCGGCAGCGTCAGATGTGTATAAGAGACAGCTGTAGTCCAACCGATTGCATAAATCGAATAAACGATATCAAAATAACCAACCAGTATACCTTTATTTTCCTCCATCGGAGAATTTACAAGCGTCGCATTATAGCCGCTGCTATGAAGAAGTTTAGTTGCATTTGACACCTGTTTTGAGGATAAATCAACACCCCAAAGTGTGTCTGCCCCCTGCTCTGCGCACCAAAGAAGAGAATGCCCGCTGCCACATCCTATGTCTAAAATCTTCTTATTTTTCAAATTCCCTAATAAATGAATCTGATTTTCATCAGGAATATATATGCCATATGAAGGTAAAGCTGTAGCGCCAAACCAATCATCAGCAATGGCATCCCAGCTGTTTTTGTTCTGAAATAAAATATATTTATTACGATCCGAAATATGATCAATCATTATGATCCGGCTCTTCCTTATCTTTTTTATTGTTAACTGCACCAATTATAATGCAGACAACTCCTACAGCAAACAACACAGTAAAAATAATAATTAACAGCTTAGCCTGATATGATAATTCTGTTGAACTATTCTGCGCACTTATCTCTGAAGAGCTTTCTCTCTTTTCAACATTTTCATTATTCGTTTCTGCACTCTGCAAAATTTCTTCTGTCACTTCATCATCAACAAGCTGATTACCCGAGCCTGAAAACTTTGTTGCAGGAGCTGACGTTTTCTTATTAGCCGACGTATTTCCTGAACCGGAAAATTTAGTGCTTGTTTCTTTTATTGTTTTTGATGTATTCGTCTTTGCTTTCGTTTCTGTCTGCTGGCGTTTCTTTGATGTTGTCTGCTTTGTCGTCTTTGCCTTTGTGGTCTTTACTGTTGTAGGTACATACATATCAAGGTGAATGCTGTCAAGCAGATTATATGTACAATTCAGTCCGCAGTAATACTCACAGCTTATAGAATTATTAAGCATTCTGTCCGTTTTATTTTTGAATTTGAACGCAACAAAAACACCGCCGCCCTGCCGTTTGCACGATGCCTCATCAAAATTATAATATACATCAATGGATTCCAATGTATTTTTACTGGAACTGTTAATCAGACCGTTCTTGTCCACCTGAAAAGAATAGGTATTAACATCATTTTTAATCGTAAATGCAAGCGTTATATTTTCATTGGTATTTCTGTCTATTCTGTAATCTGTAAAACGCGAAAATAAATAAAAACAGCCCTCATCCTCATCAGCAATATATTTTGAAAAACCCTCAAAATAATTGTCATCGGAATAGTAAATTTCATTTCCCTTATCTATCCAGTAAATCTCATCTTCTACCAAATCAGTATTCAGTGCAAATACACAAGACGGAAATGAGATAATAGAAAAGCATATAAAAACAGGAATGATTTTTCTGAAAAGTCCATCAAAAATACGCTTTCTAACGACTTTCATAAAATCATCCCTCTCTTAATCACTGATAAAAATATACCATAATTTACCAATAAGGTAAATAGTTTTACAAAAATTTTGAAGAAAATATAATTTTTTATTGATTTTCGTAACAAATTGATTTCGTTTTTCATAGTATAATGTCCATTGAAGTTGAAAAATTACAAGTAATAAAATTACCAACATTGTTGAGGTGACTCGAAACGAGCTGTATAATCCAAGTGCGAAATTGTTCAACTTAGGGGCAGAAATACTTGTTCTGAAAGACTTCAAACTGGAAATGCTTTGGCAAGAAAGAAAGCCTGCGGTTGAATTGATATATAAAACACTGAAAGAAAATGAGGAAAATTCCAATGCATAAAATACGGGCGGCAGAGTACTACTCAAAAAATCTTGGTCGTGAGGTACACAAGGGAATGGATGTACTGGCTTCGAGGGCGTTGCACACTGGCGGCAGTCCTCCGCTTGGATATGATGTTGTTGACAAGAAACTTGCAATCAACGAAAGTGAAGCAGAGGTTGTTCGATTTATCTTTGATATGTACGGCAATCAAAAATTCACATATAATGATATGGCAAAGGAATTGAACGCAAGAGGATATACCACAAAATCTGGAAATGAGTTTTCTGCTTCATCATTCAACAGCATACTTACCCAACGCAAGTATATAGAGGAGTATGTTTACAATCGCAGAGTTGCAAAGTCGTTGACAGGCAAATACAATTACCACGCAAACAAGCCTGAAGATGAAATCGTTCGTATTCCGAATGGAGTTCCAAGAATCATTGATGATGAAACATTCAACAAGGTACAGGCAAGGCTCAATCAAAACAAACGCAAGATTGGTACTTACAAGAGCAAATCAAGCTACTTACTTTCTGGGCTGATTGAGTGTGCTGAATGTGGCTATCATTATCAAGGCAATTCAAGGAAAGGCGGAAGCGGTACGGTGTACAGTTCCTATCGTTGCGGAAAGAAGCAGAACCACAAGATAGGGTGTGGGAACAACGAAATTGAGAAAAACAAACTTGAGAATTTTGTCATTGAGCAGTTACAGAACTACTTGTTTTCTGACGAAGCTATCAACGAAATTGCAAATCAAGTGAATGAATACAATAAAACGGTTGCAAAAACGAACAATCAAGACTTGATTTTGTTTCAGAAACAGATGAAGCAAATCGACAAGCAGATTGCAAATATCACAAAAGCAATTGCAAGGGGTGTTGATGAGGACATAATGATTGACAAAATCAATGGACTGAATCAATCAAAGAAAGATTTGCAGAAAAGAATTGATGAAGCAGTGCTTGAAGAGCTTCCCACTGTTTCCAAAAAGGACATAAAAGAAGCCCTGTCTATGTTCTCGACATACATCAAAGAGAACAACACCATTGAATGCAAACGATTTATAGATAATTATATTGACAAAATCGTTGTGCATAGGGACAAAGTTGAACTTGTTTTGAAAGTAGTTTCAAGCAATTTCAACACTTCTGAATCAGATAATGATTCAGGAGCTTTACATATTACTATTGTCATTTCAAGAGAAGAACTGCAAAAATACCCCAAACAAAGAAGAAGGCTGTCACCCATTAGGCTGGGTGGCAGCTTTTCTGTTTCCTATGAGATTGTTCTCAAACACACACATTGATGAAAAAAGTGTGTTTTCTTGGTGTGAATTTTCTGTTTTTTGTGTGACAAGCGGTGTGATTTTCTCTGCAATTCCTGCACAGAATGCTCGTCATTTCCTAATAAAAACAAAAATCTCACAAATCAAGGACAAATTGCCTCAAATTGTGAGATAAATGGTCGAGGTGACAGGACTCGAACCTGCGGCATCCTGCTCCCAAAGCAGGCACTCTAGCCAAACTGAGTTACACCTCGATATCATTAACGAGTATCGCAAGGATACTCGTTAATCTGGTGGAGGAGGGTGGATTCGAACCACCGAAGTCACTGACGACAGATTTACAGTCTGTTCCCTTTGGCCGCTCGGGAACTCCTCCATATTTAAACTACCGTACCAGCTGATACGGTAGTATTTATTGGAGCTGGTGAACGGACTCGAACCCCTGACCTGCTGATTACAAATCAGCTGCTCTACCAACTGAGCTACACCAGCGTATCTCCAACGCTCTAATAATATATCACAAGTTTATTACTTAGTCAAGTGTTTTTTTAAATTATTTTCCCCAATTTTCAATTACTTTTTCAATCATTTCAGGATTTCGTGTTGTAATGTTATCCGGCTTGATTGCAAGCATCTTTTTAGCGGTTCTTTCCTTATCAATCGTCCAAACCGACAGCTTATATCCTTTTTTATGGAGAAGTGACGAAAGCTGTGAGCTTGCATATTTATGATTACAATTAATACCAACTGCTCCTGTCTCCTCAAGCAGTTCAATAAGCTTTGTTCGATATTCGTCAAAAAAGACCTTTGTTCTTGACGGCATATAGTTAAGATAATATTCCATACCGGCACAATCCGATTCCTTAACTGCCTTGACATTCATCGTTTCAATGCCTGTAAGAAAAGCGTTATCAACAAGATCATATTTAACAAGAAGCTGATACATTGCATTAAGGGCTCTTGTTTCCTTTATATCAAGATTGATTTTAATATCTGTACCTTTAAGAAGCGAAAAAGCCTCCTCCAGCTCCACACCGTCATTATTTGTTACGACCAAATCATGACTCATAACAACAGTATGATTCGGTCTCTGACGTATGTCAAGCTCTACAATTGCTGCCTTATTATCAATTGCAGCCTGCACATATTCCACTGAATTCATAGGTGTATCATACGCACCTGTATGTGCTGTTAATGTAAAGTTCTCCACGAAGGTCAACTTCCTCTCATCATATGATTTTGTTACTGCATAATCGGCAACGCCGATTACCATAGCAACGGAAACAATAAAGGCAAAAATCTGATATGATATGTGCTTTGCCCAAGTAGGAGTCATATTTCTTTTCAGGAATTTTTTGAACTTAACCCATTTTGACACTTTTTCAGCCATATAATATCCACAACCTAAAATAAATATAGGAGCAGTATAGATTCATACTGCTCCTTTTCATTAACAATTAATCCTGATGAACACTGCCGGAATAGTTAGGAGCTTCCTTAGTGATTGATACATCATGAGGATGGCTTTCAATCAAGCCTGCACCCGTAATTTTAATAAATTGAGCCTTTGTACGAAGTTCTTCAATTGTATGGCAGCCACAATAACCCATACCTGAACGAAGACCGCCCATCATCTGGAATATTGTATCTCCAAGAGCTCCCTTATAAGGAACACGACCCTCAACACCTTCAGGTACAAACTTCTTTGAACCCTTCTGGAAATATCTGTCTGCACTACCCTGATTCATTGCACCAAGAGAACCCATACCACGATAAACTTTAAACTGACGACCCTGATAAATTTCAGTTTCACCAGGTGATTCTTCACAGCCTGCAACAAGTGAACCAACCATAACAACTGAACCGCCTGCTGCAATTGCCTTAACAATCTCACCACTGTATTTAATACCGCCGTCTGCGATAACAGGGATTCCATACTTATCTGCTCTTTCGGCAGAATCATAAATTGCAGTAATCTGAGGTACACCAATACCTGCAACAACACGAGTTGTACAGATTGATCCCGGACCGATACCAACCTTAACTGCATCTGCACCGGCCTTGATAAGAGCCTCAGTTGCATCAGCTGTAGCAACATTACCTGCGATAAGTGAAATCTCAGGGAATGCATTCTTAACCTTTTCAACTGATTTCATAATATTCATACTATGTCCGTGCGCTGAGTCAAGAACAAAAGCATCAACTCCGGCATCTGCAAGAGCCTGTGCACGGATAAGTACATCGTCTGTTACACCCAGTGCAGCAGCACAAAGGAGTCTGCCTTCTTTATCTCTTGCGGTATTAGGATACTTAACGCTCTTTTCAATATCCTTAATGGTTACAAGACCTGTAAGCCTTCCATTTTTATCAACAAGAGGAAGCTTTTCCACCTTAGAACCCATAAGAATCTTCTTGGCATCTTCAAGGGTTGTGCCCTCTTTAGCAGTAACAAGCTGATCCTTAGGCGTCATAACAGTTGAAATCTTTACGCTGTAATCTGACATAAATCGCATATCACGGTTGGTAAGGATACCAACAAGAGTTCCGTCAGCCTCACAAATAGGAACACCACTGATATGATATTTGTTCATAAGCTCCTCAGCATCTGATGCCAAATGGTTAGGGGAAAGGAAAAACGGATTGGTAATTACGCCGTTTTCAGATCTCTTTACCTTATCAACCTCAGTAGCCTGATCTTCAATCGGCATATTCTTATGAATAACACCAATACCGCCTTCACGTGCAATAGCAATTGCCATACGTGATTCAGTAACAGTATCCATTGCCGCTGTCATAAGCGGGATATTAAGGGTAATATCCTTTGTCAGCTTTGTCTGAAGCTGTACTCTGTCAGGAGTTACATCAGATTCAGCAGGGATGAGAAGAACATCATCAAAGGTTAATCCCTCTTTTACAAACTTAGCACCGTATTCGCTCATAAATCCGCCTCCGTTTTATATTATTAAATTAAGATGAAAAACACCTTTTTTATATTTTTACTATAATAACACTTTTTATATTAGTATTCAAGTATAAATTGCTTTAATTTTTTGCAATATCTGCAATTAAAGCAGCTGTCTGTTCAACCGTGTTATGATTGCAGTCAATTACAGCGTCTGACCACCTCTTATAAAGGGGCAGACGTTCATTATACATATCCCGGAGTGTTTCGCCGTTTTTAATAAGCACGCCTCTTGTAGAAAGATTGCTTATCCTTTGGCACATATGCTCATAGTCGAGATGAAGATAAATGATTTTACCAAGACCTTTTAAATGCTCCATTGATTTTTCGGAATAAATAACCGAACCGCCTGTGGCAATTATCGTGCCCTGAATATCAAGCTCAAGTATTGCATTTTCCTCTGCCTGCTCAAAATAAGCATTGCCTTTGGTATCAATTATATTTTGCAGGCTTATACCCTCAATATTCTGAATGAGCAAGTCCGTATCAAAAAAGTTTTTCAAAAGCATTTTTGCAGCAACTACACCACAGGTTGATTTTCCGCTGCCCGGCATACCGATTAATACAACATTGGATCTCACTTTTTAACACCGACCTTTTTGCATACCTCTGACAATCTGCAGCTGTCACAAAGCGGCTTTCTCGCAGAGCAGGTATCCCTGCCGAATAAAACAATTCTGTGGCAGAAGTCCGAGCCTTCCTCAGCAGGAACAATCTTTTTCAGGGCAAGCTCAATTTTCTTTGGGTCTTTATCCGTCACCAGACCAATACGGTTTGAAATTCTTATCATATGTGTGTCTACAACAATACTTTCCTTGCCGTAAATATCACCGACAATAAGGTTTGCTGTCTTTCGTCCCACTCCCGGAAGCATGATTAAATCATCAATATTATCCGGCACTCTGCCGTCAAATTTATCCCTTATCATCTGTGCCATACCGATAATGGACTCTGCCTTGCTTTTATAAAAGCCGCAGCTATGTATAATCCTTTCAATATCCTTTACATCCGCATTGCAGTAATCATCAAGTGTTTTATATTTTTCAAACAGCGCAGGCGTAACAAGATTAACCCTTGCATCCGTACACTGAGCAGAAAGCCTTACAGCTACTAAAAGCTCAAATGGATTTGATGCCGTAAGCGAACATAACGCATCGGGATAAATATCCTTAAGTGTTTCTATTACCTTTAAAATTCTATCTTTTTTAGTCATATCTTTCTCTACTCTTTTCTATCCTTAACTCTGTCCCAATAATTCTTAAATGCCTGTTCGTTTTTATTCGGTCCATATGTGTAATATTGTTTATCTTTTAAAACATCGGGTAGGTACTGCTGATATGTCCAATGATTCGGATAATCATGGGGATAAATATAAAACTGTCCCTTTACCGCTGCATCCTCTCCGTCAAAATGCTTATTCTGAAGCTGACGAGGTACAGGGCCGTAATTTCCCTTCTGCACATCTGCCATTGCCATATCAATCGCCATTTCGCCTGAATTGCTTTTAGGTGCAGTTGCAACAAGAATGACCGCATCGGCAAGGGGTATTCTCGCCTCAGGCAATCCTACCATCATTGCGATATCAACTGCTGATTTAACAATCGGAATAATCTGTGGATAGGCGAGTCCCACATCCTCACAGGCACATACCATAAGACGCCTGCAGGCCGACGGTAAATCACCGGACTTAAGAAGTCTTGCAAGATAATGGAGCGCCGCATCAGGATCAGAGCCTCGCATACTTTTCTGATAAGCAGAAATAATATCATAATGCTCATCGCCATCCCTGTCATAACGGACAGAGCTTTTCTGAACAAGCTCATTTGCAGTATCCATCGTGATATGTTTTTTATCACCCTGCGTTACAGTGGCAAAAAAGCAGTTTTCCACACAATTAAGTGCCTTTCTTACATCACCGCCGCAGCCACGCGAAATTTTTTCACACACACCATTCTCAATGTCAAGCGCTAAGCCGTATTCCCCAGACAGGATGTTAAACCCTCTTTTAATAGCAGGAACAATATCATCAGGCTCAATCGGTTTGAATTCAAACACGGTTGAACGTGAAAGAATGGCAGGATAAATATAGAAATAGGGATTCTCCGTAGTGGATGCAATAAGTGTTATCTTGCCATTTTCTATAAATTCCAGCAGACTCTGCTGCTGACGCTTGTTGAAATACTGAATTTCATCAAGATAAAGCAGTATACCATTCGGTGCACTGAAGGTATCAAGCTCCGCCACAATATCCTTAATATCCTGAGTGGATGCAGTTGTGCCGTTCAGCCTGCGGAGGCTCCTGTTCGTAGCATTTGCAATTATGGATGCAACTGTAGTTTTACCCACACCACTGGGTCCGTAAAATATTAAATTCGGAATATCGCCTGATAAAATCAGATTGTAAAGTGCTTTGCCCTCTGACAGCAAATGCCTTTGACCCACAACATCATCAAGTGAAGAGGGGCGTATTCTGTCCGCTAGAGGTTTATTCATCATTTTTCTCCTCAGTCAATTCTCTTTCTGCCTTTGAATATATACAACCGCAATAATTCTGCCTGTACAGATTAAACTCTTTTGATAGCTCAATAGAACGCTTATAGCCCTCACGCTTTTTAAAATCAGAAGGCAACCATAGAACTCCATATTTTTCTTCGAGTTCATAGCCGATTTCATTTATCTTCTGTGCATTTTTAAGAGGACTTATCGACAGCGTAGTGCAGAAATAATCAAAGTTCTTCTCTTTTGCAAGGCAGGAAGTTTTTTCAAGTCTTAAGCGGTAGCACCTGAAGCAGCGTTCGCCGCCCTCACGGCATTTTTCATAGCCCTTTGCCGTTTCAAAGAATTCAGCACTGTTGTATTCACAATCAAAAAAGCTGACCTTATTCTTTGTTTCAAGACTGTTAATCAGTCTGATCTGCTCAGCCTTTCTTTTTTCATATTCTTTCTGCTCGGAAATATTCGGATTATAATATAATACGGTTATACTGAAATACTTTGACAAATACTCAATTGTATAGCTGGAGCACGGAGCACAACAGCTATGCAGTAAAAGAGAGGGCGTAATGTCCTCTCTTTCAATTTTTTGAGTTATTTTATCAAGCATAATCTGATAATTCACTTTATTCATTAGCTCAAATAATTTTTCGGATTTGCACGCTGGCCGTTAAAACGCACCTCAAAATGGCAATGAGGTCCGGTTGAATTTCCGGTTGAGCCGCTCTTTGCAATCTGCTCTCCTTTTTTAACACTCTGTCCGTTTGATACAAGAATGGACGAATTGTGACCATAAAGAGTAACAACCGAGCGTCCTCTTGCATCCGTACCATGATAAATCATTACATAATAGCCGTAGCTGTAATCCAGTCGCTTAACAGTAATAACAATACCATCCTGTGCAGCAACAACCCTTGAACCCATTGCGCAAGGGAAATCTATTCCACCGTGATATTTGCCTGAAGAGTAATTCGGAAAGCCTGCTGAAATACCGGTATGTCCCGGAACAGGATATACCATATTCAGCACTGCGTCAGAGTTTGAATAAACATCCGACTTGCTTACGATAATATCCTTACTTCCGTTCGGTTTTTCAGAAGCAACTGCCGTTGTTACCTCTTCAGGTGATTTAACACCTGAAATCAGTGACTGAATTTCATTTTCAACCTTTTCCATCAGTTCGCTGTCTTCATTTCTGAATTCAGTATATTGCTGATTCTGTGCAGTTAATTCTGCAAAAAGTCTGTCACTCTCTGCCCTGTCAGTAGCAAGAATTACTTTTTTTGATGCAATCTGCTCGCTGTTGCTTTCAATTGTTTTCTGCTTTGCTTCAAGCGATTTTTTCTGATTATCAAGCTTTGACTTGGCATCCTGATACTTTGCAACCTTCTCATCAAGGCCATTCTGCTTTGTAACAATTTCCTTTGTCTTTTCCTGCACTTCCTTCAAAAGCTCTGTATCGCTCTTTGACACAGACCTTATCATTTCATACCTCGTCAGAAAGCTTGAAATATCATTGCTGGTGAGAAGTGCAGAAAGTATGTTATAATCTCCGCTTATGTACATAACCCTGAGACGCATACAATATGCCTCGTATACGCTCTGGAATTTCTTTTCTAATTTATCCAGTTCCTTCCTGGTTTTCATAACTTCATCGGAAAGAACCTTCAGTTCCTTTTCATTTTTATCTATTGAAGGCTTGAGTTTGTCAATATCCTTTTGAATATTGGTATTCTGCTCTTCAAGAAGTGTGAGCTGTTCATTGATATAGCCGATTTTCTGATCTAAGGTGTCAATATATTCGGCAGTACCCTTTGAACTTTTTTCAAGCTCTGCAAGTTTCTTTTCAGCCTCATCCAGATTTTTCTGAAGCTCCTTCTGCTGATCTTCAAGAAGTTTCTGAGCCTCTTCCTTTGTTATCTTTTTTTCATCTTTATTTGTTGTACTCTCATCATGCTCTGTAGCTGTGGCAGATGTTGATGCCGATGTACTGCTGTTATCTTCCGTAGACTCTGCTTCCTGTGCAAACACAACTGTCTGAGTGAATGTGCAAATCACAAGAATAAGAGCCATTATCAGCGAAAGAAATTTCGTCTTCAATTTTAAAACCCCTTTCACAATCAAGGTAAATAATTAGTTGGGTTTACACAATTTATAGAGCTAGGTGTTCTCACCTCAAAATGGCAATGAGGTCCTGATGAATTACCTGTTGAGCCGCTCTTTGCAATTATCTGTCCTTTGCTTACACGCTGACCCTCAGACACCAATCTTGAAGAATTATGTGCATAAAGGGTATATACAGATTGTCCTGCAGAATTTTTCTTATCATGCATAATAACAATATATCTTCCGTAGCTGTGATATCCTCCGCCGGTATAACTGCAGGAGCACCTGCCGTTACTATGACTTGTAATATCCTTCGAAGTAATCACTACACCCGACTCAGCAGCTACAACATTCGAGCCGGATGAACAAGCAAAGTCAACACCCGTATGACCAACGTAACCTGCACTACCGTAGGCTGTTGTTATCCTTGTCTGTGAAGGTACCGGATAAGTCAGGCTCAGCCTGTTTGACGATGTGGAGGTTGTTGTCTTTTTGGTTGTAGTCGGCTTTGTGGTAGATGGTTTTTTCTCCGTCTCGCCGTCAGCATCTGTAGTGGTGTGCTTTTTAGTCGTTGTAGTTGTAGTGGTGGTTGTAGTAGTCGTTGTTTTATTCTGCTCCTCCATCTGCTGGATATATTTTTCAGCAGCGGCTTCAATTTCACGGTTAATTTCAGCCAGATCAGCCTCGTCCTGATGTCTGAATTCACTGTAATTCTTTGTGTCCTCCTGAAGCTTCATGAGGAGATTGTCCGCCTCGCTTCTTTCACTTTCATAATCCTTCTGCTTGTCTGTGAACGCAAGCTGCTGTTTTTCCAAATCCTTAATCGTCTTATTAAGAATATTCTTTGTTGCATCCAGTGCATTCTGATTATTTATGAGGCTGTCCTTTTTATCGTTGAGCGTTTTCTGCGTGCTCTCAAGCTCCTCTCCCTCTGTTTTAATGGTTTCCAGAAGTAGCTTATCCTGCTGAGAAACACGGCGAATCATCTCAATTCTTGTCATAAGAGTGGATATGTCTTTACTGGTAAGCAGAGCTTCGAGTATCGTCATATTTCCGCTGATATACATTGCTCTTGCTCTTTGACCATACATTTCATAGGACACATCAAATTTTTCTTTGAGCACCTTACTCTCCTTAGACAGCTCAGCAATCTCTGTTTTTAAAGATGCTATATTTTTTTCGTTGTCGGAATACTGTCTTTCAAGAGTTGTAATTTTATTTTTCGAGGTTGCCATTTCCTCCTCAGAAAGCTTCAGCTGGTTATCCATATACCTGATTTTTTCATCCAGAGCAGTGATATACTCCTCCGTATCCTTCGACTGAGCCGCCAAATCATCAAGCTTTTTATTAACCTCCTTAAGCTGCTGCTCAAGGTATGCCTGCTTTTCCTCGTTGGAAAGGCTCTCATAATTACTATCATATTCAGCACCGTTCACCGGCAGAACCATATGCGGTGCAGATGCTCCTATAAAAAAGCATAAAGCCAACAAAACAGGCAATACCTTGAAAATTAGCTTTGACCGTTTCATTGACTTCACTCCTAAATTAAATTATTTTTAATTCTTAATTACAGATAATTAAGAGGATTAACCTGACTTCCGTTTACACGAACCTCAAAATGACAATGAGGTCCGGTTGAGTTGCCTGTAGAACCACTCAGAGCAATAACCTGTCCGGCTGATACATTCTGACCAACACTAACAAGTATCTGACTGTTATGTGCATAAAGTGTTGAAAGTCCATCACCATGATCAATCATAACGTGATAACCATAGCTGTAATTTAAGTACTTAACAAGAATAACTCTTCCGCTTGCTGCTGCATAGACATTTGAGCCTGTGGATACAGGGAAATCAATACCACCGTGATATCCGCCGCTGTTATAATATGGGAAGCCCGCTGAAATAGAACGGCTGTCGGTAGGATAACCAAGTTGTCCTGAACCGGAGCCCGTTGACCCGCTGATTGAACCGCCGCCGCTTGAAGCACTTGCAGCCGCAGCGCGGATTGCATTCTCAACCTCACGAAGCTGTTCTTCGTTCGTCTCAATAGCCTCAAGATATTCAGAGGTCTGAGAGGAAAGTTCTCTCATTACTGCATTACATTCTGCTGCTTCTTTATCGAGCTCACTTTTTGAGGTATCAATTTCGCTGATTTTACTCTGAAGTGATTTTTTATCGGTTTCGAGATTTTCCTTATCGTCATTAAGCTCGTTTCTTTTAACCTCGAGTTCCTGCTTCTGTGACTCGATTTCCTCCATTTTCTTCATAAGATCATCAAGGATACGGCTGTCCTGCTGTGATACGGATTTTATCATCTGAGAACGAGTGAGCATTGCACTCATATCAGGACAGGTAAGTAAAACCTCAAGCGTTGAAGCAGAGCCTGAAACATACATAGCTCTGAGTCTCTGACAATAAAGCTCATAGCTTTCGTCAAATTCAGCCTGCTTTTTATCAATTTCCTGTTGTGCTTTGATAAGCTCATTTTCAGTCTTTGTTATCTTCTGCTGAATGGCATCAATTTCTGCCTGAAGAGCATCTCTTTCATCATGAAGGGTATCAAGCTTATCCTGCAACAAACTTATTTTTGACCTTAAAACACCCAAGTATTCCTCAGTTTTCTTTTTTTCTGCGGAAAGTTCATCTATATGACCTTGAGCCTCATCTATTTCATCCTGGATTTTTTCTCTTTTATTTCTTAATTCAGATGTGCTGGCAGCCTGCGTTGTCACTCCGAACGAAAAAGATGTAACTGCAAATACCAGACACATCAGCAAAGAAAGTATTTTGCTTTTTGATTTAAACATTACTAATTTCACTGCCTTCTTTATTAAGATACTTTCTCATCGTTACGAGAGAGCCGCCCACACCGCAAACAATACCGATAAGAATAAATACACCCAGCATAGGAAGTGCATAATCTGCAAATGTAATTGCACTGAGTTTCAATTCTGCAAACAAATCGCCGAACTGCGTAATTGCCAGCTCGTAAAGTCCCCATACAAGTCCCAGTGATATCGCACCGGAAAGGACACCGAGTATCATACCCTCAACCACAAACGGAAATCTTACAAAGCTGTTTGTTGCACCAACTGATTTCATAATGCTGATTTCAAGGCGTCTGCTGTAGACGGTAAGCTTGATTGTGTTTGAAATAATGAAAAGTGAAATCAAGAACAGTACAGCTACGATAACAATAGCAATTACGGAAATTCCCTGACGTATTGCAACAAGCTTTTGTGCCAGGTCCTTGTTTTCACGGATAATATCCACATGGTCCAGGCCGTTCAGCTCTTCAACCGTTTTATCAAATTGGTCAAGGTTAGCTACTGTAACCTTGTATGCGTTGGGAAGAGGAATATCTGAACTTACATCTTTAAAGAACTCTGCTTCGGCAGCACCCATTGTTGAAAGCTGTTCCTCCCAAGCAACCTCTTTTGATACAAATTCAACCTCTTTAATATTATCAAGAGCATATATCTGATTTTCCATATCTGTAATCTGATCCTGAGTTGTTTCATCCTCAAGATAAACCATTACAACATTTTCTTCCTCAATTCTTTCAAGAAGAGAATCAATATTAAGGAAAACCATAGCCGCTGAACCGATAAGCACCAGACAGCTCATAAGAACACAGATTGATGCAAGTGACATCATTCTGTTTGTCCACACATTGCGAAATCCCTCTTTGGTGAGGTATCTTAAACTTGAACCTGTCATTATTCCTCACCTCCTGCTTGATTGTTATCAGAAGAAACAACGTCCTCAAGATTATCAAAAATATCATCAAGCCCTGCCTTGTCAATGGACACATTCTCCTCAAAGAAGAACATATCCGTATCCTCATTAGGCGTTGAGCTTTCAAACTGTGCATGAGTAGGATCAGGCGTATCAGATACAACCTCACCGTTTTTGATAACGATAACCCTTCTCTGGAAAGAACGTACAAGGTCGTGCTCGTGCGTTACCATAATAACCGTTGTACCTGCATTATTAATCTTTGTAAGCAGACCTACAATTTCATGGCTCATTTCAGGGTCAACGTTACCGGTAGGCTCGTCCGCAATAATCACCTTAGGATTATTGACAAGAGCTCTCGCCAGTGAAACTCTCTGCTGCTCACCGCCTGAAAGCTCATTAGGCATAGATCTTGCCTTCTGTGAAAGTCCTACAAGCTGGAGAATATACGGAACTCTCTTACGGATTTCCTTTTCCTTTGCGCCGATAACTCTCATTGCAAAGGCAACATTATCATATACGGACATTTTCGGAATCAAGCGGAAATCCTGAAAAACAATACCCATATCACGTCTGTAATACGGCACCTTTCTTTTCTTTAAAGTAGCGGAAGAATATTCATTAAAAATAATCTCTCCTTCAGTCGGCTTTTCCTCGTGCATAATAAGCTTTAAAAATGTACTCTTACCTGCACCTGATGAACCTACAACAAAAACAAATTCGCCGTCTTCAATTTTAATATTAACATTTGAAAGAGCGTGCGTACCATTGCTGTCATAGACCTTTGATACGTTTCTGAATTCAATCACAGTTTTTACCTCTTATACTCAATACGATTTACAAAATTACAAAAATGGTATAATTCTGCACTTTGATATACATTTATATAATATATCAACTTATATAATAAATCAACCCTTTTTTGTTACTCTTTTGTAAACAAAAAATTTCCATAACATAAAAAGCTGTATCTGAAGAAGTTCAGATACAGCTTTGATATCGGAATTATTAATATTTAATCGGACTGGAAGCAAGGTACTTATTAACCATAAGAGCTACCTTAAATACAATAGCATCATCAAATTCTCTTAAATCAAGACCTGTGAGCTTTTTGATTTTTTCAAGTCTGTAAACAAGCGTATTTCTGTGAACAAAAAGCTTACGTGAAGTCTCTGAAACGTTAAGATTATTTTCAAAGAATTTCTGTATTGTAAACAATGTTTCCTGGTCAAGGGATTCAATTGAACCGCGCTTAAATACTTCCTTAAGGAACATATCACAAAGTGTGGTCGGCAACTGATATATAAGACGTGCAATACCCAGATTTTCATAGCTGATTATGGTCTTTTCCGTGTCAAACACCTTACCAACCTCAAGGGCAACCTGAGCCTCTTTAAAGGAATGAGCAAGCTCCTTAACACCTGTAACGCAAGTACCGATTCCGATAACAGCGTTGAAATAAAACTCAGAAAGCAGAGTATCATTTATGGAACGAGCAAGCTTTTCAAGGTCCTTACTGTCAACGTTCGGCCTTACCTCTTTTACAAGGGCAATATCGCTTTCATTTACGTTGATTACAAAATCCTTTGTTTTATCAGGGAAGAAATTCTGAATAATATCAAATACAGATATTTCAGTCTCCTGTGTGGTACGGATTAAAAATACAACTCTTGTCGCATCATTATTGAAATGAAGCTCCCTTGATTTTATATAGATATCACCAGGAAGAATATTATCAAGAATAACATTTTTAACAAAGTTGGAGCGGTCAAATTTCTCATCATTATTCTGCTTAATCTGGTCAAGTGCAACAGCAATAATCTGTGAATACTTACGGCTTAACTCATCTACTCCGTCAACAAACACTGCATATTCAGGACGGATTAAAACATCAAATGTTGTATAAGTTGAATTATCAACACAGGTCTGCGTACCACTGAATACACCACCGGTAATTACGCCCTTGCGCACCTCGCCGATAATTCCAAGATCACTGCAGGCGATTACTGTACCTGTTTCATCAACAACACCGATTGTCCTGTCAACCGCTTCACGCATTTGATTTATTATACCTTGAAATAATCTGTTTGGCATTTTATCCACCTCTCTTAAGTAAAAAGCAAAGCCGTTACAGCACAAAATTGCACAAAAAACAATAACTTTACTTGTTCATATTATACAAGAGAGTTCACCATATTGCAACTATTTTAACAAAAAAATTTATATTTTTTGTAACAGTTGCATAAACAAATTCCGGATACACAATATATAGTAAAATCGGACAATAATCACCATATTTATAGTAATCTGCCATTTTCAATAAGCTGCAATTCGCTATCACTAAGGTATCTGCACTCTCCCTCAACCAGAGAATCATCCAGTTCCAGTGCACCCATTTTTATCCTTTTCAGCTCTAAAACAGTAATTGAATATTTCAGAAACATTCTTTTTATCTGATGATACATCCCCTGCTTTATCGTTACCTGTGCAATCCTGTTTTCTTCATCAAGAGCCTTTATTTTCGCAGGCATACATACATCGTTTTTAAGCTCAATACCCTTTTCAAAAGCTTTAACAATATTTTCGTCAAAAGGCTTGTCCAATACGGCAATATATGTCTTCGGAATATGATTTTTGGGACTTAAAATCCTGTGGGCGAAATCGCCATCGTCCGTGATAAGCATAAAACCGGTTGTGTCCTTATCGAGTCTGCCGGCAGGGAAAAGGTTTTTCCTTTTCATCTCCTGCGGCAGAATGTCAACAACCGTCTTTTCACTTCTTCCCTCAGATGCCGATATAACACCCTTAGGCTTATTCATCATTATGTAGACAAACTTATTGTACTGTACCGGATTGCCGTTAAAGGAAATTACATCCTTCTTTTCGTCAACCTTAGCACTGATATTATTTACAGTTTTTCCGTTGACTGCAATAAGACCTTTTCTGATATAGCTCTTTGCATCATTGCGTGACACATTAAGAGCAACCGATATCACCTTGTCAATTCTTTCCATTACTCACCGTTAAATCCTACGAGAAAGCCGTTTTCAGCAGAAGTATTGCACAAATCACCGCCGATGAGCACACCGTCGCACACCAGCATATCGGCAACGATTCCCTCTTTTGACTTCTCATAATTCTTTATTGTATAGGTATAAAGCGTCACCTTGCGTCCCTTATACTCCGTTAAATCAAAGCCCTGATTCATCTGTACCTCGTTATAGTCCGAATACACCTGATTCCAGCTTTGAGGTATTGTCAGCATTTTTTCCTCAAATTCCTCTTCGGTTTCCCAGCCGAACGTAGCAAGATAATTTCGTCTTTCCTCATCTGTTGACGCACTGATAACAGCGGAAACACTTTTGCTTTCCACCATATGATTCGACACAAAGGTCAGAATAATAACCAGTACACCCGTTACAGCCAGAACAATCCCGAAAATCATTTTCGGCTTTAATTTCAAAGTTAACATTTTCATAAGATATCACCTACAAAATATCTTATGATTAAAAATCAGACAATATAATCTTTTATTGTATCTAAAAAAGAAATTTCTGCCGTACAATCAAGGAACAGACCCTGCTCAATATATTCCTCACTGTGAATAACGCCAGTATTTCTTATTTTCGCAGCCAATCCTGCTTTATCAAACGGCAGAAGAAGATTAACCCTTTTCCTTGTTTGGGGCAGTGCTTTTTCAATTGCAAGCATCAGATCGTCAATACCCATACCTGTCTGTGCACTGATTTTCACGCACAGGCTGTCACTGTAAGGATATGTTATATCCTCAATATTTTCTGCAATATCACATTTATTAAACACATTGATTACCGGAACATCAATGATTCCGCCGTCAAAAAGTGATTCAAGTATGCGGTTGGTCGTTTGAATATGATTATGACATTCTTCACTTGATGCGTCACACACATTGAGAATGACATCAGCGTATGTTGCCTCCTCAAGCGTTGAACGAAAGGCATCAACCAGCTGATGCGGAAGCCGGCTTATAAATCCGACAGTATCAACAATCATAATCTGCTGACCGTCAGGCAGATAAAGCTTTCTTGCCGTAGGGTCAAGCGTTGCAAAAAGCTTATCCTCCTGAAGAACACCTGCATCCGTCAGCCTGTTCATAAGTGTCGATTTGCCTGCATTGGTATAGCCTACTATGGCAGCCACCTGCACACCGTTTTTCTGTCTTCTCTGATGCTGCATATCGCGTCTTCGCTTTACATCATCCAGTTCATTCCTGATATACTGAATTTTTCGTCTGATATGACGCTTGTCCGTTTCAAGCTTTGTTTCACCGGGTCCTCTTGTTCCTATGCCACCACCAAGACGTGACAAGCTTGTGCCCTTGCCTGTAAGACGCGGAAGAGAATATTTAAGCTGCGCAAGCTCAACCTGGAGCTTACCCTCCTTAGACTGTGCCCTGCCTGCAAATATATCCAGTATCAGCGTTGTTCTGTCAACCACTCTTGTGTCAGTGGCATTTTCAATATTACGCACCTGAACAGGAGAAAGCTCGCCGTCCGCAATAATGATATCAATCTCATTATTCTCGCAGAACTCGGTGATTTCCTGCAGTCTGCCCTTACCTACAAAGGTAGCACCCTCAACCGTATCACGCTTTTGTATCATCTCGCCGACTACCTCTGCACCTGCAGTGGCGGTCAGCTCACACAGCTCCTGCATGGATACCTGTGCATCATAATCACCTGTATCCACTGCAATTAAAAGAGCCTTTTCCTGTTTTTCTTCATTTACTAAACCTAAAGCCATATAATCACTCAAAATTATTTATTAACAAGTGCCTGTAAAACCTTGTTTGCAATGGGACCTGCAGTCTGTGAACCTGAATTACCCTTTTCGACCATAACAACAAAAGCATACGGATTCTTATCGTCGTCCATAAAGCCGACAAACCACGCGGTGTTATTTGAATTAATTTCATCAATCTGTGCAGTACCTGACTTTGCACACAGATTCAGCCCCTCATAGTTATAATCGCCGTACTGCTCCTCAACATTATATCTTAACATAGATTTTATTTTGCCTGCTGTATCGGCATCAAGCAGCTCTGTCTCACGTTTTGTAAAATTGAAATCAAGAGCCTTGCCTGCTTTATTTGCAAAGGAGTTTACCAAATTGTACGAAACGGCTCTGCCGTCATTTGCAATAGCACCTACGAGCCTGAGCATAACAATAGGGGGTATACGTGTGTCACCCTGTCCGATTCCTGTCCAGCCGATATAATCATCGGCATCTCCCTTTTCAAGGAAAAATCTTCCGTTTTCTGAAATAATATCCCCGCTTACGGTAACATTTGAGGTAAGTCCAAGCTGCTGTGCAGTCTTTGCCAGCTTTTCAGGACCAATCTCAATCGCAATCTGAGCAAATGCAGAGTTGCAGGATTTCGCCAATGCATCCTTGAAATTCAGTTCACCGTGATATGCATTACACTCAATCGGTGTGCCCTTGCCCGGATCATATTCGCCCACACAGTCAAATGTTCTTTCATAAATATCAGGTATATTTTCAACAGCACAAATTGCCGTAACAATTTTAAAGGTTGAACCGGGAGTATAAAGTCCTGATAAAAGGCGGTTCATATAGGCACCCTCGTAATACGGATTGGTATCAATATCCGACGGCTTGTTCTGAACATCATAGCTCGGAGTTGACACCATACATACAATGTCACCTGTCTTATAATTCACCACACCTACACAGCCTGCTTTATAATCGGACAAAGCCTCATATGCCACATCGCATACATCTGCATCAAGTGTCAGCTCCATATCATTTGAGCCGCCGTTTGCCGCACTGTAAATGCCTGTCAGCAGATTATATCCTGTAAGCTTGGCTTCATAAACATTCTGCACACCGCTTGAAATAAAGCCTGCTGTATCACCTACAGCGTGAAGTGTTGCCTTTCTTGTGGTGATGGAATCATTATACTCTCTCTGTCCGTCAACCGTTTCCGCAAGGCTTCTGCCGTTACAATCGGTAATCTTGCCTGCACCTGTGAGCTCACCGTTATAATAAACGTGGCTGTTATACGGCTTCATTACCCACTGATTCCCCTGCGTTACAAGGCTATAAGTAAGAAATCCGAGACCGCCTAAAAAGGCAATAACAAGAACAAGGAGGAAAAGTCCCCTTCGTGTAATCATTTTCATTTCTTCTTTACACCTCCGAGATAATTGTAGGTACGCACGTCAGACGCTTTGATAAACGCAAGCACCGCCCAGCAGCTGAGCATAGAGCTGCCGCCCTGACTTACAAACGGAAGTGTTACACCTGTAAGGGGCAGAACATCTGTAATACCGAAAATATTAAGGGCTGTCTGGAACAGGAGCATACCTGCACCTGCCACCGCCGAAATAGAATAGAAGGCAGACCTTGCCGCAATGGAGTTCACCAAAGCGGAAACCGCGATTGCCACAAAGGAAAGCACTAAAACGATACCGAACAAGAAACCCCATTCCTCACAGATAATGCCGAAAACATCATCTGTTGTAGTAAGATAATTGTCAAAATAATACCTGATGTTGCCGTTGCCGATACCCATACCCAGCAGACCGCCTGAGGCTATACCTGTTAAAATATGCGTCTGCTGATAGCCTTTGCCGTATGGGTCCTCCCATATATGGCGGTAGGCTGAAAATCGTGCAGTAACATAAGATCTGTATTTGATAACAATTGCACCGCCGATACCTGCCGACGAAACTGCAAGACCGATTGTTTTAAAATCACCTGAATTCATAAAGGCAATAATCAGGAATGTGATAAAGAAAATCAGTGCTGTACCAAAGTCGCGGATAAGAATAAGTGCACCCACACAGGCAACGGAAAATGCAATGAATTTAATGATATTTTTTGAGGTCTGTATCTTCTCAAGTGTAGCTGCACCCACAAAGATAAACGCAACCTTTACAAATTCCGACGGCTGAACTGTGAAACCGCCGATTTCAATCCAGTTCTGTGCACCATGCTTCACCTTACCGATAACCAGATTTATAACGAGCAGCACCAACGCGGCAATTGCCACTGGCAGTCTCAGCTTCATACAAAGGTCAACATCACCTAAGATGAACACTAAAATCGTATAACCGACAACACCGCAAACTGCGATAAGCAGCTGTTTAAAGCAGGAATCAGGGTCAACCGAACCGATAACTGCAAGCCCCACACCTGTTAAAAAGAATGCGATGAACTCCAGCTCAAAATTACGCCTGTGGAGCGCTGTATAAAACACAGTTACATAAACCCATTCCAGTGCAATAAAAATACCCATTGATACAAGCATTTTTACCGAAAGGCTATCCCCTGCCGCAGCCGCACTGTAGCCTGTAAAGGCCTGAAATACTGTTAAAAGCAGCAGCATAGCAAAGTTGTTTATAGGCTTGATATGAGGCACCTTTTTTGCTTTGCTCTTTACTTGATTTGCCATAAGGTCACACCTCCGTTACTTTTCATAGAATATGAACACACGATCACCAAAGGTAATCAGATCCTCGTCGAATATAAGCTGCGGCTGAGAAATAAATCTGCCGTTGAGCTTTGTGCCGTTGTGGCTGTTCAGGTCAGACAGTGCCCAGCCGTGTGATGTAAGGTGAATTCTTGCATGCTCACCGCTTACGGTATCAAGCTTAATCTGAATGTCACATTTTTCCCCTCTGCCGATAAGAACATCTTTCTTTCTGAGGTATATCGGTCTGTGCGTTTTAACATCAACCAAAACGGCATAAGCCACATTGCTGCTCCTCTGATTCAGCTCGGTTGCCGCTGTTCGCATCTGACTTTTCGATTCTGAAGAAACAGCTTCGGCACATAGGAACTTGAGATTTGTTGAGCCGATTGTTATTACATCACCGTCGGCAATTACACCCTTGCCGTCAATTTTTTCACCATTCACCTCAACACCTGTTTTGGAAAAGGTATCCGTTATCGTCCAGTCCTTACGCTTTTTGGCAATCACAGCGTGAAAGCGTGAAATATCAGGTGTTGTTAAAACAATATCATTTGACTTGCTTTTTCCGATAGAGGTTTCCCAGCGGTCAATATCAATAATCGAACCGCTTTCCTGGTCCACAAGCTGAGCCAGCTTATGAAGTCTCGGCCTGTTCCTGAAAAGAGATATGATACAGGTTGCAAGAATTATAACCGCAAGTATAGGCAGAACATATCTTAACGAGCTAACCATAACAGCATTTATTTTATCCATGCTTGTCACTCCTTGTACATTATATAGAATTAAAGCTTATTTGGTATATTAATAAAATACTTTTATTATGAATAAAAGTCAAGAAAGTATTGAATTTGTTTACATTTTATCTTATACTAAAAATAACATTACAGAAAAGGATGAAAACTATGAGTATAAAAAAATCTGTTTTCGGTACGCTGAAAAGCGGTGAAACAGTTGACCTTTACACAATCACAAATAAAAACGGTGCATATGTATCACTTATGACACTCGGCGGAGGTATTCAGTCACTGAATATTCCTGATAAAGACGGACATCTCGGTGACGTGGTATTAGGCTTTGACGAGCCTGAATATTACGTTGACCCTGACTTGGGATATCAGGGACTCCTGGTAGGCAGATATGCAAACCGTATCCGTGATGCAAAATTCACAATGGACGGTGTAGAATACAACACACCGCAGAATCAGGGAACATGGACCCTGCACGGCGGAGGACGTTTCAGCTTTAACATCTGGCAGGTGGAAGAAACAAGTAATGATTCCGTTACGTTTTCCTTCTTCTCCCCTGATATGCAAGACGGATTTCCGGGTAATTTCAAGCTTACGGTGAAATATACCTTTACCGATGATAATACACTGCGTCTGGAATACACAGTTCTTTCTGATAAAAAGACTGTTGCAAATCCGACCAACCACTCCTATTTCAACCTTTCCTGTGACGGCAGCAAAACCATTGAAGATCATCTTCTTCAGATTAACGCGGATTACTTTACCGAAACAGATGATTCACAGTTGCCTACAGGTGAGCTTGGCGAGCTCAAGGGCACAATGATGGACTTTTCCGAAATGCATAAAATCGGTGACAGAATTGATGAACCCTTCAGAGCTATTATTGACGGAATCGGCTACGATAATAACTATTGTCTTTATAATAAGGAAATCGGCAAACTGGCTCAGGCTGCAATCCTTGCTGATGAAACCTCAGGCAGAAAAATGGAAGTATGGACAGATTTACCCGGTGTTCAGCTTTACTGCGGCGGCTGGCTTGCAAAGGACGGCAATCCGGGCAAAAAGGATTCCCCTGTTACATACAGACGCGGAGCCGCACTTGAAACACAGTTCTACCCTGACTCAGTAAATCACGAGAATTTCCCATCCAGATATGTTGAGGCAAACGAGGAATTTAAAACAACTACAGAATTCAGATTTTCGATACTATAGAATACAAATATCAAGAAGGTATAAAATTGAAAAAAATAATCTCAACAGCAATTGCGGTTATCCTGCTGATAGGTATAACAGCAGGCATTTCCTTTGAAATATATGCAGGCAGTATGCCAAAAACCTCAATTACTAAAATAACCGCCCTTGAGGAAAGCTTTAAGGTTGAAATGAAAAAGGCTGATAAAGTCACAGGCTATCAGGTGCAGTATTCAACCTCATCAAAATTCACTAAAAAAACCACAAAAGCAGTCAAAACACTGAACACATATTCTGCACCAAAGAATCTGAAGGGCAATCAGAAATATTACGTCAGAGTAAGAACGTACAAAACCAGTAACAAAAAGACGTATTATTCAGGCTGGAGCGCCTCAAAGTCAGTAACCACCAAAAACAAAATTGCTTTGCAGAAGCTGACGGTAACACCTGCATCGGCAACAATAACCACAGGTAAAACCCTGCAGCTTAAAACAGCACTTACGCCGAAAAACACCAGCTATAAAAAGTTAAAATTCACCTCTTCGGACACGAAAATCGCAACCGTTTCGCAAAGCGGCGTGGTAAAGGGTCTTAAGGCAGGCAAGGTGCAGATTACAGTCAGAGCACTTGAAACCAATAAAAAGGTTGTTGTTAACGTTACGGTTAAAAAGCCGTATGTTGCAGTCAAGAGTATTGAGATAACAAACAAAAAGGGTCTTACTCTTGAGGACGGAAAAACGCTTAAAATGGCAGCAAAAATCACACCTGCCAACGCAACAGATAAAACGATTGTTTGGAAATCAAGTGATAAATCAAAAGCAACAGTTGATGCAAAAGGTAATGTCACCGCTCTGCGTCCCACAGAATTTGTGGAGATCACTGCTTCTACAAAGGACGGCAAGGTCAAAGCAAGCTACATGCTTAAAATCTCAAGAAAAAGCGGATATCTTACAAAGTCCGATCTTGACAAGCTGAATCTTTCGGGCGTGAATAATCTTATGATTGTTGCTCACCCTGATGATGAAACCTTCTGGGGAGCAGGACACATTCTTAATGGTAAATACCTTATCGTGTCCCTGACGAATGGCTTCCACCAGGACCGTGTAAAGGATTTCAACAGTGTTATCAAACGCTACGGTGACGACAAGGGAATTATTCTTTCATACCCTGATACACGCAGATATCTGTACACTGCCGACGGAAAATACAACGGCTATGAAACGGATATGTGGTCAACCTGTAAATCCGGTATGGAGGCAGATATAAGCCTGCTGCTCAATTACAAAAAGTGGGATACCGTTGTAACCCACAATCCTGACGGTGAATACAACAAATATCATCATCAGCAGGTCAGCTCACTTGTTACAAAATGTATTGATAAAAGCAAAAATGCAAAAACAGATTTGTATTATTTCGGCCATTATTACGGGGCAAATACGGTAATAAAAGACCCTAAAATAAGCAAAAAGAATTTGCGTATGAAGGAGCAGATTATACAGATGTATCTCCCTACCGCACAGGGTGCATACGATGCCTTCAAGCATATGCTGCCTTATGAAAACTGGATACTCAGGCAGGATTGGTAATAAAAACAGAGCAGATAAGAATAAATCTTATCTGCTCTGTTTTTGGTTTATAAAGACTTTTTATATTTCCAGAATTGGTATGCAAATATTGAAAATAAAATCAAGTATAATACAGCTAAAACAACATACACATAATAAAGAATTTTAGAATGTGTATTATTCTGCACAAATATCTGCGGCAAAATCACACATAAAAACATAAAAATCAGCGGAATAATTCTTCCTTTAAATACTCTTTTCATCATATCCAGCCTTGAAGTGTCATCACAGAAAATCTCTTCATCCTGATTCTGCATCTGTGCAACAGGCTTTCTGAAATAGCTGTAGCCGACATAATCCTGCATATATTCCCAGCCGCAATCGCTGAACAGTTGCACATATTCACTCTTATGATTAACACCATCAGGATTGAAATCAAGCTGATATTTAACATCCTCAGGCTCGCATCTTTCAAAATGATAACAGCATAACCAATCCAGCTTTTTAAATTTCCAGCCGTTATTATGCTGACTGCGTAAATAATCCTGCTCCTGTTTCCACTGTACAATATTGAAAAATCTCACGCTTATTTTTTTATCTTTCATCTCAGAAACCCTCCGTAATATTTCTATGCATTCGCTTGACTCTTTTTATCTCAAGTTCAAGCACCTGCCGGCCCAGATCCGTGATAATATATATTTTTCGTTTATTTTCTTCACGGACAAAACGTATCAAGCCATCCTTTTCCATTTTTGAAAGACTGCCGTACATCGTTCCGGGACTTATGATGACTTCACCGTCTGTGAGCTTTTCAACCTGCTGCACAATACTGTATCCGTGTGCCTCTTCACGCAGGCACATAAGGATATAAAACCCTGTTTCGGTCATCGGCACATACACCTTTTTAATATGTGAATCCATTTTATTTTCTCCGTTAATCAATAAATCGCACCGCTATATATCGCACTGCAATGCATAGTATAGCACTGCGATATATATTTGTCAATAAAATTATATTGCTTTTACAATAATTTCGGTCACTGCAACCAATAGTTGCACAATTTGATACTAAAATGTATAGCAATGGCAGGCAATATCTGTTATCATTTATATGAGGTGATAAGATGACAAAGGAAACAGCAGACAGGCTTTTTCAGTACAGAAAAGCAAACGGATATTCACAGGAGGAGCTTGCCTCAAAAATAGGTGTATCACGTCAGGCTATATCAAAATGGGAACGAGGAGAGAGCAGCCCTGATACGGATAATCTGATTACACTTGCAAGACTCTATAATATAACCATAGATGAATTAATCAACGGCACGGATGAGCCTGAAAGGACAACAGCAACCGAAGATACGGAGCAGACGGTTGAGGCGCCATATGAGGAAAAGAAAGAACAGCCAAAGGTCAGCTTTGTAAACGGTATTCACGTTCACGACGGAAAGGATAAGGTTGACATTTCCTTTTCAGGGATTCACGTTGAAACAAAAAAAGGTGAAAGCGTTCATATCGGTGCAAGCGGTGTGGAGGTTGACGGAATAGACGAGGACTATATTTTCAAGCGTAAGCCGTCCTGGACAAGTGCAGTTCTCCCATTTACTGTAATCATAGCATATTTAATTATCGGCTTTACCTTTGAAAAGGGCTGGGCAACCGGCTGGCTGCTGATTTTTCTGATACCAATTATCGAATCCTTCATTGCAGCAGTTAAAAGGAAAAATCCGTCTGCATTTGCATATCCGGTATTCGTGATAGCCGCTTATCTGACAGTAGGCATGCTGATGAGCATATGGCATCCGACATGGATCATCTTTTTAACAATACCGATATATTACGTAATTTCCAATGCTATAACGCAAAAGAAAAAAGAAAGAGAGCAATAACAAAGCAAACCGTGAACATTTTGTTCGCGGTTTGCTTTGTTTGTTATGAGAAATATTGTAGGGAAGTGCTGCTTTGCGCCACAATAGCGTTACAATCGTGTCGCAATAACGCTTCTATTGTAATGCATACAGTATTACCGATGTTATATATAATTGTATTGGTGATTGTATGAAACAATTTAAAATTCCATCCATTCCCTCGACAACATCTAAAAGCATCCGTTTTCCTAACGATGTGATTGAAAATGTTGAAAAAGCAATTCAAGGAAAAAATTGCACATTCACTGCATTTGTTGTTGAGGCAGTAAGAACTACTCTTGAAAATTTGGAAGAATAAAAATGTGAAATAAAAAATTTTGAAAACATCATCTACCTTCTATGTTAAATTTGGAATATGAAGTGTAATTTTCTATAAACATATATTTTTTTATATTTATTAAGCACATTAATTGATGTACACTTATTCAAAAGATACTCTTTTTACAAATATATGTATATTGAGTTATTGCATTTTATCTGAATTTGACGTAGTTAACAACAAATCCCCTGCAGGTCCAATGATTTGCAGGGGATCATTTTATGCAAAAAAACGGCTTGGAAAAACCAAGCCGTTCATTATTTATTCCGGTATCAATTAACCAAGCTCTGAGAAGTACTTGATTGTTCTAACCATCTGTGATGTGTAGCTGTTCTCATTATCATACCAAGAAACAACCTGAACCTCATAGAGATCCTCAGCAATAGGAAGAACCATTGTCTGAGTAGCATCAAAGAGTGAACCATATCTCATACCAACGATATCTGAAGAAACGATTTCATCAGTGTTGTAACCAAAAGACTCTGTAGCAGCAGCCTTCATAGCTGCGTTGATACCATCAACAGTAATGTCCTTACCCTTAACAACAGCAGTAAGAATTGTTGTTGAACCAGTTGGAGTAGGAACTCTCTGAGCAGCACCGATAAGCTTACCGTTAAGTGCAGGGATAACCAGACCGATAGCCTTAGCAGCACCTGTTGAGTTAGGAACGATGTTAACAGCAGCAGCTCTTGAACGACGAAGGTCACCCTTTCTCTGAGGACCGTCAAGAGTCATCTGATCGCCTGTGTAAGCGTGGATTGTGCACATAATACCACTCTGAATCTCAGCAAAATCGTTGAGTGCCTTAGCCATAGGAGCAAGACAGTTTGTTGTACAAGATGCAGCAGAAATAACTGTATCCTCAGCTGTAAGCTCTTCGTGGTTTACATTATAAACGATTGTTGGAAGGTCATTGCCTGCAGGAGCAGAAATAACAACCTTACGTGCACCAGCCTTTACATGAGCTGAAGCCTTCTCCTTTGAGCAGTAGAAGCCTGTGCACTCAAGAACAACGTCAACACCAAGCTCGCCCCAAGGAAGCTCAGCAGCGTCAGCCTTAGCATAAATCTTAATCTCTTTACCATCTACGATGATTGAATCATCTGTAGCTGATACTGTATCAGCAAGAGCATACTTACCCTGTGATGAGTCATACTTAAGAAGATGAGCAAGCATCTTTGGGCTTGTAAGATCGTTGATAGCAACTACTTCATAGCCTTCTGCGCCAAACATCTGACGGAAAGCAAGACGACCAATACGGCCGAATCCATTAATAGCAACCTTTACCATTGGAATTACCTCCGAAAAATAAATTTATTTATTGCTTTTATGCATTATTATTTTATACTCTTTGTCCGCATTAATCAAGAAAAAAATGTAAATTTTACACTTTATACAAAAAGATAGTAAATAAGCCATTTTCTTATAGTTAATTTTTTAACAAAGAATATATTTTATAGTATAAACAAGGTTATTGATATATCGTCCCGCAATATTGAAAAAATAATTTGGGCGGATATTGAATCCGCCCCTACAGTGTTTCAATACACTTCCTGATAACATAAAAATAAAAAGGACTTAACAGTTTTATTACTGTTAAATCCTTTGGTGGGAACAACAGGGCTCGACATCTGCTGCGGCTTCGCCTTGCATCTTATCCGCTCGCCGACCGTTGCTAACGCAACAGTACCCGACTCACGCTCCTCGCTGAAAACAGTCCACCGGACTGTTTTCTTTACGCTCAGACCTTCACAAGGTTCGAGCTTTTTAACAAAAAAATAAAAAAGACTTAACAGCATTTAAACCGTTAAGTCTTTTGGTGGGAACAACAGGGCTCGACATCTGCTGCGGCTTCGCCTTGCATCTTATC